>JAJDNK010000065.1 GCA_022340715.1 bacterium BMS3Abin03
GTCATAATCCAGACTGTCTGGTAATGACGGCGGATTTATTAGCTGATAAGCAGAACCGGTAAGTTGAGTGTTATTGATTTCCAGGACGGCGAGACCATAATTTGAAATGCTTACATCAAGGGTATCTGTTGAAACCGATGCTTCCGCCATGAAATATAGGGTATCAGAATCAACGCCTACAGTTGGATCAAGGGCGGGTTTTAATACTCCAACAGCATTCCAGGCGTCAATCACAGTTTGAAACTCCTGTGAATTTTCTCCGTAAAGATCTATCGCAGCATACATAGAACCCAAACGAACATCATCGTACTCCGATGTAGGAACTATATAGGTGGTTAAATTTCTGTAAGCTATTTGGGATGCTTCATCTATACCCAGACCCGTAACAGAATAAGAATAACCGTTATCGTTTGTTCCCGAACCACCTTCACTTAAAAGATAATACCAGTAATTTTGTACTCCGCTGTTTGTATGAACGCCTCCATTATCTGAAGTTCCCGAATACCAGTTATCACCTTTGTATGTATCAGGCTGTCCGTACTGTTTGGGATTTGACATTGAGCGTAATCTTGAAGCACCTTCTCCGACAAACCAGTTGCCATCAGAACCTAATGTGTACATCTCTACTGCAGTTCCGAAAACATCACTAAAAGATTCATTTAAAGCGCCGGGTTCATCCTGGTATATAAGGTTTGCTGTATATTGAGTAACGCCATGGGTAAGTTCATGCGCAACAACATCGATAGAAACCAATGGTATTGCATTTGAGGTACCATCGCCGAATCTCATTCTCGATCCGTCCCACTGCGCGTTAAACCATTGGTCGTCGTAATGAGCATACGCAATCATTTTACCACCGTTATCATCAAAGCTGTTTCTGCCGAGAACATTTAAATAATAATCATAAGTGTTCTGCAATGCCCAATGCACACTTACACCAGCCATACTATTTGAAGAACTGAATATGCTATCCGAATCAACGAAGTCGGTGGATAACGGGTAAGAAAGACCGTGCTTTGCATCGTAGGTAGCAATACCCCCACCACGACCGTATTGTCTTAAACGGTAATTCCCAGCTATTAAAGATGCTTCTTCAACAAGATTAATTTTACTAATACCGGTAGTTGTTCCATCATTACTATACAATGTGCCTGAAGAATTGGTAATACTTATGTTATCAATTTGCCATCCATATAAATCGGGTGCGCCGTCATCGGTTGCATAACCGGGATCGGATGCGAATGCGAACCTGATCATAACAGTTTGTCCGGCATAGGCAGATAAGTCAAAAGAAACATTCGTCCAGGTATTATTGGTTCCAGCCCATCCCGGTATTCCGGTACCTTCACCGTGTTGTTCTCCAAAACTGTATAAACTGGAACTTGTATATGCAGGAACAGGATTTTGCAGAACCTGCCAGGTAGTTCCGTCGTCGGTAGAGATTCTTACATTCATACCATCCCAGCCATCATAACCTTCCGGTTCACCTCCGGGAGTTTCAACACTATAACGATGATAAAACTGTAACGAAAGATTACTGCCGGATAAGGATATCGGATCTGTATCTAATCCTTCATACCATCCATCGGAGTAACCTCCATTGTTTCCAAGAGCCGGATCAGCAGCCCACCAGCTTAATCCATCATATGCATTCCAGGTATCTAGGTGCCATTTACTGGAATCAACTGTTGTAATAGCGGTGTCTGCAACTGTCAATGAAACAATACCATTATAGACCGAGGTTCCCTGACCCTGTACGTCACCGGATTGTATCCTTGATATTTTATTAATTATTTCACCTGTGTGTGCATCTACATCTATATAATACCTGTTCATCGGTTGTTCAGCGTAAATATCGAACCTGTAAACAAGATGAAAATTATCCGGGGACATCTTAAAGTTTTTTGCACTCAACATAAGAACGCCTTTAGGATACATTGTTGCATCGGGATCGTTCTGTTCTTTTTTTATGAAAGATTCGTTTTTATTATTCTCCCACATATACGATTCAGCATTGATATCTTTCAGAGCATATTGTAACGCCTCATTTTCTGTGATGGATGGAGTTACATTTACATTAAGATCTTTAACAAGATTTCCGTTAGTCTGAAAAACCGAACCATTTTTTTCATGTATGATGAATTGAACTTCCGCCAGTTCAACTCCCCTATAATATTGTCTGTATCTATGATGTGTCTGTCCCAGTTTATCTGTAGTAACTTTGTAAGAACGAATTTCGTTATCGTCGGATAATCCGAATGTTTTTTTGTATTCGTTAAAAAAAGATTTAAGGGTAATCTGGCTATCATTTGAAAATCTTATATTCGAGGGCGCTTTTGTTGTAGGATTAATTAAAACTCTGGAATTCTTAAATACAGAATTCACCAGTTTCGTTTTCCCCTGACCATGGACATTGATTATACTAAAAGAGAAAACTAATGAAGTGAGTAGAATAGTGTAAAGTAACTTTCTCATTTTTGTCTCCTAAAATTAATGCTACCTAAAATAATCACTTAATGCTTTTTTATGGTTAGTTAAGCCGGTGAATATAAACCAAATTTATCTGCAGATTTGCAGGGTGTGAATTGATTATTAATCGCTGACTCAATAATAAAAGCAGATTGAATTAAATTTGAATATCGCAAAAGAAATATAATTTAACAAATGGCAAGTAAAAAATTTTATTCTAATTAATCGGAGGCAAAATTAAGGGATAATATAATTCAACAATAGATAATTACAATTACCGGATTACGCCGGCGCTTACTTATTTTCTACCCGTATTCTGTGCCGACCCACATCTTAAAAATTCTTATATTTGCACCTTATATTGTTAGCCAAAATCAATGTCTGAAATGAATTTTACGGAAATACCAAAAGCATACGATCCTTCAGTTGTAGAAGATAAATGTTTCAAATACTGGCAAAAAAATAAACTTTTTCACTCGGAGCCGGATGAAGAAAAGAAACCTTTTACAATTGCAATTCCACCGCCGAATATTACCGGTATGCTCACGATGGGACATATATTAAATAATACAATCCAGGATATTCTTATCCGCATGAAAAGAATGCAGGGATATAACGCCTGCTGGGTACCGGGAACAGATCATGCATCGATCGCAACCGAAACTAAGGTAACAAAATCCCTTGAAGAAAAAGGAATAAAGAAACAGGATATAGGCAGAGAGGAATTCCTTAAGCATTGCTGGAAATGGAAAGAAGAGTACGGCGGAATTATAATTCAGCAATTAAAGAAGCTTGGCGTAAGCTGTGATTGGGATCGTGAACGTTTTACAATGGATGATGATTATTACAAAGAAGTTATAAAGGCATTTGTTGAACTTTATAATGAAAAGAAAATCTATCGTGGTTACCGGATGGTCAACTGGGACCCTGCAAACAAATCAGCCATTTCTGATGAAGAAGTTAATTACAAAGATGTTAATGGCAAGCTTTGGTATCTCAGGTACCCGCTTATCGGTGATAACAAGCATTTGATTGTTGCGACTACGCGTCCTGAAACAATGCTTGGTGATACAGGTGTAGCTGTTAATCCAAATGATGATAGATATAAAGATTTTATCGGAAAAAAAGTTCTGCTTCCAATAGCTGAAAGGGAAATACCGGTATTTGCCGATGATTATGTTGATAAAGAATTTGGAACAGGAGCTGTGAAAGTAACTCCTGCACATGATGTTAACGATTACGAAATGGGAAAGCGTCATAAACTTGAGGTCATAAATATTTTTAACGATGATGCAAGTACGAACGGAAACGTCCCGGAAGAATTCCGGGGCTTAGACAGGTTTGAAGTGAGAAAAAAAGTTGTTGCAAGATTTGAAGAACTCGGTCTACTGGAAAAAATAGAAGATTACAACAATAAAGTAGGTTACTCTGATCGTGGTGGTGTTCCGATCGAGCCATATCTTTCTGAGCAATGGTTTATGAATATGGATGAGCTTGCAAAACCAGCACTTGATGTTGTTAAAAAAGGGAAAGTAAAATTTTATCCTGAACACTGGGAAAAAACTTATTTCCACTGGATGGAAAATATTCGTGACTGGTGTATCTCGCGGCAGTTGTGGTGGGGGCACAGAATTCCCGTTTGGTATTGTATCGGAGATGATCATTGTACAATCGAATGTAAGGAACCGATTGTGTCGGTAGAACGACCTGAAAAATGTCCACATTGTGGTTCAAAGAATTTAAGGCAGGATGAGGATGTTCTTGATACCTGGGCATCAAGCTGGCTCTGGGCACATGCGATTTTCAGAACGGAGGAGGAACGGAAGTATTACTATCCTACAAGCACACTCGTTACGGCACCAGATATAATTTTCTTCTGGGTTGCAAGAATGATTATGGCGGGAATGCATTTCAGGAAAGACATTCCTTTTAGTGATGTGTACTTTACTAGTATCATTCGGGATATTCAGGGAAGAAAGATGAGCAAATCGCTCGGCAACTCTCCCGATCCTCTGGTTGTTATTAAAGATTACGGTGCAGATGCTCTACGGTTTACAATTATTTACCTGGCACCACTCGGACAGGATGTACTTTTCTCAGCAGATAAATGCGAGCTTGGAAGAAACTTTGCAAACAAAATTTGGAATGCCGGAAGATTTCTTTTAATGAATGCTGAAAATATTAAGATTGATGATAAATTAATCGATGCACACATTGATTTTGCTGATGAGTGGATAATCTCACGTTTTCATAAAACACTTGCTTCGATGAATCAGGCAATGGATAGTTTTGAAATTAATAATGCGACAAAGCTTATCTATTCTTTTGTATGGAACGACTTCTGTGACTGGTATGTTGAAATGATAAAAAACAGGTTGTACTCGGATGATGAGGAAGTAAAATCTGCTGTGTTAACAAGAGCTCTTTCAATTTTTGAAAACCTTTTAAAAATTGTTCATCCGTTTATGCCGTTTATTACAGAAGAATTATGGCAATTGATTAAAAATAGAGAAGAAGGAGAAAGTATTTCAATTTCTGAATATCCGGCTTTAAACAAAGATTTAATTAATCCTAATGCAGAAACTGAAATGGGAATGGTTCAGGAAATTGTTTATGCGGTCAGAAACATTCGTGGTGAGATGAACATTCCACCTTCAAAAAAAGTAAATGCATTTATCAAATCATCTGGTGTAAAGGATCATCAACTTGAGTATGTTAAAAAACTTGCTAAAGTTGGAAACGTAACTGTTGGTACAAATATCACTAAACCCGGGGCAAGTGCTTCCGCAGTATTCGGGAACTCGGAAATTTATATTCCACTCGAAGGATTGATTGATCTGGATGTTGAAAAACAAAGAATTGAAAAAGAGATTAAGCGACTTGAAAATTCATTAATTGGGATAGAGAAGAAATTATTGAATGAGAAATTTATTAGTAATGCCCCTACTGAAGTAGTAGAAAGAGAAAAAAATAAGCAGAAAGACTGGCAGGAGAATCTTAACAAATTGAAGAAAATATTAAGTAATCTTAACTAAAAGTAATAAAGGAAGATTTATGTATCGCAAAATATCGGATTTTGTTGATGACTGGTCTTATGAGTCAGAAATAACTTTAAAGCTTTTCAACAATCTCACTGATGAGATTTTAAATAAAAAATTTCACGAAAATGTAAGAACTGCAGGAAAATTATCCTGGCACATGATAAATTCAATCGGGGAGATGGTTCAAAGAACAGGACTTGATTTCGAAGCGGAAGTTGATGATACAAAGATTCCTGCTAAATCTAAAGAAATTTACGATGCCTTTAAAATCTCTTCTCTCAATATGCTGGAAGCAGTAAAGAATAATTGGAATGATTCATCTTTAGATGAAGAAGTTGAAATGTATGGCGAGATGTGGAAGAAGGGAAAAGTGTTATCTTCACTATCGAAACATAATACACATCACAGAGCTGAATTAATTGTGGTAATGAGATTAGCCGGATTGAAGGTTGTAGGTCCATACGGCCCATCAAAAGAAGAATGGGCAAATTACGGAATGCAACCACAGGAATAGTTTTTATAAAGCTTTTAGGAACTGAACACTAAACAAATCATTTTTATCAGTCCAGACTTTTTCAACTTTATAGACACCTTTAACGAGTTTTTCAAAATCCTCTAAACTGTACTTATATGAATACTCGGTTTGTATATGTTCATCTTTGCGAATAAAAATTTCTTCCCCTTCGATATGCACTTCCTGATCTTCATTGCTTACAACATGCATTTCTATCCGGCTTTCCGGAATATTATAAAAGGCAAAATGTGAAAATTTATTCAGATCGAAATCAGCGCCGATAAGATTATTTATATGATTGAGTATATTCAAATTAAATAGTGCGGTTACTCCTTTGTCATCGTTGTAAGCACAATTGAGAATATCCACGTCTTTTTTTAAATCGACGCCAATTAGTAATCCGCTTCCTTTCCCACATGTTACTGCTATTCGTTGTAAAAATTCTTTTGCTTTAACAGGTGTAAAATTTCCGATTGATGAACCCGGATAGAACGCATCTACTGTTTGATAGGATTCGTAAGTTTCGGGCAAAGTGAATGGTTTTGTGTAATCGGCAACCAACGGGTAGATTGATAATCCGGGGTAATCTGCTTTTAAAATTTCTGCAGATTTTAACAGATGATCGGATGAAATATCAACAGGTACATAAGATGAAAGTTTGGGAAGATTATCAAGCAATAGTCTTGTTTTTAAGCTGCTTCCGCTACCTAATTCCAATAGCAAACTTTCTTCTCCGATTGAATCTACAATCTCATTAATATTATCCTCAAGAATCTTAAGCTCGGTTCTGGTAGGGTAATATTCTTTTAGTTCACAAATCCGATCAAATAACTGTGAACCCTTTTCATCGTATAATAACTTTGTCGGTAGTCTTTTGGGATTTTGGATTAATCCCGAAACTATCTCCTCTGTAATATTCTCGTGGTGCGTTACCTCTGTTTTTACTTCCATGGCTTACACATCTTTTGCTAGTCTTATCCCCATAAACTGCCAGCGGGAATGTGGTGGGAAAAAATTACGATATGTTTTCCTAATATGTGTTTGTGAAGTTGCGCAGGAGCCACCTCGTAACACCATCTGGCTGCTCATAAATTTTCCATTATATTCACCAAGCGCACCGGGCAATGGTTTATAACCCGGGTATGGAGAATAGGCGCTGCGAGTCCATTCCCAGACATCACCATACATTTGGTTTAGTTCTTCCTCGTTTCCGTTTTTAAGTGATACGGGATGGAAATTTTCACTTTCAACAAAATTGCCCAAATACGGCAAATCAGCAGCAGCTACTTCCCATTCTGCTTCTGTGGGAAGACGGGCATCTTTCCAGGATGCGAATGCATCGGCTTCGTAAAGACTAACATGGCAAACGGGATCGTCGAACCTAACTTCGCCAAATCCATTTAGAGTAAAGTTCCACCACTTTCCATCCTTTTTTTCCCAGTACAATGGAGTTTTCCATTTTTCCTGCTCTACAGTTGCCCAGCCATCTGATAACCAATGAATAGCATCCTCGTATCCACCATCTTCTATAAATTCTATATACTCTTCATTCGTAACTAACCTGTTTGCAATCTTAAATGGATTAAGAAATTCTTTATGTTTTGGAGTTTCATTATCATAAGCAAAACTATTTCCGGTATAACCTATCTCTGAAATTCCGCCTTCAAACTCTATCCAGTTGATTTTTTGAATAAGAGAATTATTTTCTTTCGTTTTATGAGAATAAACCGGGCGAAGTGGATTGTGTGATAATACATGTTTAATATCAGTAAGAAGAAGTTCCTGGTGTTGTTGTTCGTGGTTTAATCCTATTTCAATTACCGGTGCGAATTCAACGAATGTTTTTTCATTACAGTTTTCAATTAAATGTAGCATATGATTATCAACATGTTTTCTATACTCAAAAATTTCTTTAACAGTCGGTCGCGATAATATTCCACGATTGGGCCGGTACCATCTTTCACCCATTTGGATATAATATGAGTTGAACAGGTAAGCATAGAGAGGGTTTATAGATTTATAATTTTCAGTTGCTTTACTTAGAATAAAGGCTTCAAAAAACCAGCTTGTATGTGCCAAATGCCATTTGGTAGGGCTTACGTCGGGCATGGTTTGGATAACATAATCTTCTGTTTCAAGCGGCTCACATAATTTTTCCGAGAATGCTCTTACCTGTTTGTAATTTTTAAAAAGTTTTTCTTTTAGGGTTTTTTCTGATATAGAATCGGTAGTGTCAGACTTAGTTGATGCAATTAGTGTCAGTTCTTCGTCATTCATTTTTTATTTTGAGATTTGTTTATGTGGTTGATTTCTTTATAAAGATAAAAAACTTTGATACTAATGTCTAAAATGAAGAATAATATTTTAATTTTATTCTAAAAAATTTTTGTGAAATTAAAAAAGGAGAAATAAAACCATTATATAAACCGGAATTATTTAATGCTATAGATCACAATTTTTTTAGAAGATTTAAATTGTTTTTTGTAACAATTATTAAGATGGTAAAGAAGTGTAAATATTTGAGAGGCAATCCACCCTGTCGCCCCCGGGGAAAAAAATCATCTTCTAACATATAGTTCTTTATCACCGAGACTAATGACATCTTTAATTGCTTCTTTATCTCCCCTCGAAAGTTCAGTGTAATTCATATCAGAGGTGTGATCGGGATTTATGTAAGAATACATT
>JAJDNK010000206.1 GCA_022340715.1 bacterium BMS3Abin03
AGATTTCGGAGGCGCTTCTCAATACGGTATGTCCACAGAAGAACTTTTTGCCGATCAAAGATCGCGTATGGACTATTCGCCAGGCTTACTGGAAAAGATTTTTGAAATGGGACGCTACTGGTTTATTCTTACCAGCGGTAAGTATCCCAGCATGCAGGCTGAAACAAATGCGAATATTAACCTGCAAATTTCTCCCGGTGTGCAGGGCGATTTCAGGGAAGGTATGGATGCATACTTTAATTGGATGGAGAGTCTGACTCCGGACTTTAGAGTAAATGCAAAAAACATTTTCGGGATGCGCGGCACACATTATTCTCTTTGGCCTGATAAAGGAATGGGTGTTACATTTCATTACTCCAATGCTACTTCGACCGGAGAGATTTGGCCTCACCCATATTGGATTTCTGCCGGAGGATGGTGTTTGCGTCCATTTTGGGATCATTATCTGGTAACCGGGGATCTGGACTTTCTTCGAAATCGTATGGTTCCGGCATATAAGGAGTTGGCTCTGTTTTACGAGGACTTCTTAACTGTTACCGACAAAGATGGAAATTATATATTTGTTCCATCATTCTCACCAGAGAATAATCCTGGAAACCTGAATCCTTCGAAAATGTTGGTGATTAATGCTTCCATGGACATAGGCGTGTGCAGAGAGGTACTGACTAATTTAATCGAGGCGTGTGAGACCCTCGGCACTGATGCTGACAAAATTCCGAAATGGAAAGAAATGCTGGAAAAGTTGCCTCCTTACCTGATGGAAAATGATGGAACTTTGAAAGAGTGGTCCTGGCCCACATTGGATGAACGTTACAGCCATCGTCATGTTTCTCATCTTTATGGTATTTGGCCGGGCGATGAAATTGATCCTGATAGTACACCGCAGCTTGCTCTGTCCGCAGTGATTGCTGACAGGAGACGTACACCGGAAAGATTAGCTGCACATGGTCGCTGTCATCGCGCTTTGGTTGGGGCTCGGCTAAAAGACTGCTTTATGGTAGATACCGAATTAAGACAATTAATTGAGCAGGGATATTTTGCCACTACACTCAGGAGTTCACATGATCCGTATGCCTGGCCTATGTCGGATGCACAAGGCGGGATTCAAACCATCATGATGGAAATGCTGGCATACTCGCGTCCCGGTATAATCGAATTGCTTCCTGCTTTACCTCCTTCGTTAGTAAAGGGTTCAATCAACGGGATGCTTGCACGTTCCTTTGCCAGGATCAATAAATTAGCATGGGACATGAATGAACGAATAGTGGACGTAACCATTACTTCGGTGATAGAGCAGGATATTACATTGATTGCAAGATATGGAATTGATGATATCACAGCACCGTCAGGAATTCTTGTGTCAACACACCAGTCAGGGAAAGCTGACTGTGACATACATTTGCCCAAGAATAAAGCTATAGAGTTACATCTAAAATTAGGCAACCACAAACCGTTAGATTGGGTTGCTCAGGTTAGTTAGTAACTTGTTCAAAATTTGATAACGTAACATAAGAGTTCAATATGAAGATATTAGTTGTAATAAATATAGTAGTTTTATTGTTTTCTCTAAGTCTCTCTGCACAGGAAGACATCGATGTCGGTAAAACCGGCTGGGATGTAAAAAGACCGGTAATGGCAGCGGCTTGTGATAACGGATGTCCATGGGGAGAACTTGGTGATTATGTTAAAGAAGCAATGGTACCTTACGGCTATTCTGTAATTCTTTGTCGTAATTGTAACCGTTGGTATGGACCAAGTCTCGTCTCCGAACACGATTATCCTCCGCCCCTTGATGAAATAAATATTGAAGACGGAGTTAATGTTCGTGTTAATGCACCTGTTGATTTTGGTGTGACTTCCAGTGCAATGTTGAGTTCAGCTTATAGCGACAAGCTTTTCGGTGAAGGACCGTTTCGTAACCTCCGTCTTATTGCAAAAATCGAAGACCCGTTCTATTATCTTATTGCTGTCAGGAAAGAATCAGGAATAAAAGACTTTAGCATTATAAAACAGAAGCATTTGCCTGTAAGAATTATGGGTGCTGATGGTAATATGATGACCATCCTGAAATATTATGGTTTAACCACTGACAGTATTAAAGCGTGGGGTGGGAATACCAGGGTAACAGTAACAGAAGCTTTAAAAGGCGATTTTGATATTATCGCGGGTTTCCTTGCAAGTCCATCAATGAATCCTGAGTCTTCTTACTGGACAGCCTTAAGTCAGAAATTCGATCTTTATTTTTTAGAACTACCTGAAGATTTGTTGAAACAAATTGCAAAGCAAAATGTTGATGCTGAATTTGTTGAGGTACAAAATAGTTTACTTAAAGGTATTAACCGCCGTATAAAAACTCTGGGAAGATCAGGAGAAGCTATCTTTGCACGGGATGATATTCCTGAACAAGCAGCGTACGATCTTGCAAAAGCTATAGATGAAAATCATGAGGCGTTAAAATGGTTCATAAGGATATATACTTATGATCCGAAAACTGTGTGGAAAAATTTTGGTGTACCTTTACATCCCGGTGCCGAGAGGTATTACAGGGAAGTTGGATACATAAAGTGATAAATTGTTGAGATAATCATTAAATCATCATATCATGGTTTTCAAATTACATAATTCTGAAATGAAAAGTTGATAAAATAATTTTAATCTAAAATCCTCAATAAAACTGGAGCGAGCATGAAAAAGATATTTTTCATTTTATTAATAATTCTTCCCTTTTCTTTATTCTCCCAAACTGCAAAAATCAAAATCGATATAGACAGAACAATCGGTGAGATCGATCCCAACATTTACGGTGTGTTTATGGAACCTATTCATTTTAACGGAAGGAGAATGGGTTTGCCCGACACAGTTGATTTCAACACACTTTATGGAAATTTATATGATCCATCTTCCCCCCTCGCCGATAAAAATGGTTTCAGGAAAGATTACATCGATGCTATGAAAGAACTTAAAGTAACCAATATGCGTTGGCCCGGCGGTAATTTCGTTATGGGTTATTACTGGCAGGATGGTATCGGACCTAAGGATGAACGTCCTACACGAATAAATCTTGCGTGGGGCGGAACAGATAATAATCATGTAGGAACAGATGAATGGGTCGAATTAAATAAATCAATTGGAAGTCAAAACGTTATATGTGTAAATCTTGGTCTTGCCACAATTAAGGATGCGCATTACTGGGTTGAATATTGCAACTATAAGAAAGGAACATACTATTCCGATCTGCGCAGAAAGTACGGTCATGAAGAACCATACAACGTAAAAATCTGGGATCTCGGGAATGAAGTTGATGGTTATCCCTGGGAACTGGGTTATAAGAGTGCCGACGATTATGTTAAGATCGCAAGAGAAGCCGCTAAAGCTATGAGAGGAGTTGATCACACTATTAAATTGGTAGCTTCAGGATCATCTTATTATGAAGACACAGGTAAGTGGGTTGAATGGAACCGGAAAGTGCTGACAGGACTTGGAGATATGATAAGCTACCTATCTATCCATCGTTACTGGGAAAGATCCGATGACTACTACACTTTTATGGGACAAAGTGCGATAGACTTTGATGAAAAGATAAGGGTAACTGCTGATGAAATTGATGCAGTTAGGACTATGAAAGGCTTTAAAAATCCAATCTATATTTCTGTTGATGAATGGGGATCTTTCGGCTGGAATTTCCGCTCGGTTTTACCGATAGCACAATGTTTCAATTCTTTTATCCGTCATGCCGATATTGTTAAAATGTCCAACTTTACGATGATGACATCATTATTAAGTAGTGACCAAGAAAAAGGCAGTTTCAAATCACCGTTGTTTTATACATTCAAACTGTTCTCAAATAATTGTCGTGGCAATTCGGTAGATACATATGTTGAATGCGATACATTTAATACTGAAAAGTATAAAGGTGTACCTTACCT
>JAJDNK010000222.1 GCA_022340715.1 bacterium BMS3Abin03
AAATCGTTCGAGCAAATACAGCCGAGTTAATCGCAGAAGCAAAGAAACTTTTTCTGGAATATGCTGAATCTTTGGGATTTGATTTGTGCTTCCAGAATTTTGATATCGAATTGGATAATCTCACTGTGCAATATTCTCCCCCTACAGGCGATCTATTTTTAGCACTATCAGAAGGTCGACCTATTGGCTGTGTTGGGGTTCGATTCTTTGAAAAAGGTACTTGCGAGATGAAACGGCTATATGTAAGACCTAATTTCAGAGGAAGCAATGCAGGAACGGAATTATATAAGAAAGCTATCAAAGCAGGAAAAGATATGGGTTATGAAAGAATGAGATTGGATACTCTGCCCTCAATGGAAATCGCCAATCGATTGTACAAATCGTCAGGCTTTGTTGAAATAGAGCCTTATAGGCACAATCCCATTGAAGGAGCTATATATTTAGAACTAAATCTATCAAAATTATAACATGTGGCTAAATAAAAATCACTCGTAGTATGCCAGGTGAAGAAGCAAATGTTTTTCTGATGCATGAGCGGGAGTCATAGGTGATAAATAAAGGACCTTTAAAATGAAAAATATTAAACCATTTACTCTGTCATTAATACTAAAACTAATTTTTCTGACAATTAGTATAAATGCTCAAAGCAATAATAATTATTCTGATCTCATTAAAGAATGTGAAGATTTAATCATCAAAAAAATGGAATCTGATAATATTATTGGAGTGAGCGCTGCTATAATTATTAATGATTCGGTCATTTGGAAAAGAGGTTTTGGTTTTGCTGATAAAGCGAACAACGTTTCAATGTCAGAAAATACGGTTGTGAATATAGCTTCAGCTACAAAAACATTTACAGCACTTGCAATCATGCAACTTCAGGAAAAAGGTTTGCTTGATATAAACCAACCCCTGAATAAATACATGCCTCAGTTTAATCCTTTAACCAGAGGTGAGAATTTGGATAATGTGACTATAAAATCTATTATCACTCATTCCTCGGGAATCCAGACTGATGTATTGAAAAACACTGACCTGGAATCCGGAAAATATACCGACGTTCTGGAATTTATCAATGAATCCTATTTATTGTATCCTCCGGGTTTGGTTGAATCATATTCCAATTCAGGCTATAACATTTTAGGGCATCTTATAAAACAGGTAACAGGCCAGGATTATCCAGAGTACATTCATAAAAATATTCTTAAACCAATAGGCATGGATAATTCAGGCTTTTTAATTGATTCATTAAAAGGTAGAACAAGGGTATATTCCGGTGGGGAAAGCTTGCATGACTACGGATTTAGTGGTATTGCATCCGGAGGCATTTACACTAACATCAACGATTTTATTAAATATGCGATAGAATTAATGCATGCATATAAAGGAATGAATTCGTCTTTGATTAATGCATCAACAATTCAGGAGATGTTTTCTCTTCAAACAGACAATGTTATAATAGAGTCCAATAAAAAAGGTCTCGGATGGTTTATGTTTAAGAATGACTCGGTTTTTGCAGTTACCCATGCCGGTGACGCTGTAACCGGACATGCTGAAATCTGTATGATTCCCGAAAAAAATACCGCAGCTTTAATATTAATAAATTCAGCAGAAGGCGAATCCCTGAAAAGAGATTTTTCGTTCAATTTCATAAATAAATTCGGATTAAGTGTTCCTGACATTATTCCACCCCCGGTAATAAAAGAAGCACATAATGAAATTAAATTCATTGATTTGCCACCTGGAGTTTTAAAGAAACATGCCGGGGATTATTCTCAAGGATTTTCATATCTAACGATTTCTTCGGAAGATGGAGGCCTGGTAATTAATAGAGATGGCAAACAATTTATCTTAAAAGCATTATCTGAAAATGAATTTGTCCCTTATGAAAAAGTGGGGCAGGATTCCCTGTCTGTGAAAGATAATGAACGATATTGTTTTATGGATTATAATGATTTTCATATTCTGTTTCATGAAAAAGGGAACAATGAATCAAGGTTAGGATATAAACTGAATACATTTAACACATCATCAATAACAACAAAACTTGGTGTATATGAGCACTATGGTTACCAGTTATTGATGGGTGATACAAAATTTAAAGGAGCAGAATTGTCGATATCCGACGATAGGATATTGATGCTGAAGTTAATTGCTTTTGATGGTGAGTACTCATTTCCGCTTAATGTAATATCTGATGAATATGCTGTTACAAGTGGCTTAGGAGCAGGATTTGGTTTTACGGTGAGATTTACAGGAGATGAATATTATGACATTGTCGATTTTGGAGGAATAACGTTTCGCAAAGTAAAATAGAATAACAACCATCAGCATTTAATCTCTCCTTACTGATGATTATGAGATTATGAGAGACGAGATGATGAGAACTCTGCGCTTTTCTTCAGGTCTCAAATTCTTCAATCTCAAAGTCTTTCCTGACTTCTGCCTTCTGCCTTACAAGATTATAAGATGATGAGTGATGAGATAATGAGAATGCTTTGCACCATGCTCTTTGCCCAAAGAGATGACTTACTAGCATCAAGTATCCAGGATCTGATCTCTGACTTCTGCCGTCTGCCCTTTGCCTTTTCATGGTTTTTAAATTAAGTTTACTTCGAAAATTAACAGGGAGAATAAAATGAGAAAGGGGAATTGTTCATTTTTGATTGTTATTGTCGTTCTACTTTTAGCTAACTCTTCCTTAATATTTCCTTGCACAACATTTGTTTTAAAAAATAGCAGGAGTCTTTTATTTGGAAGAAACCTCGATTGGTATATCGGTACGGGTCTATTAATTGTAAATAAAAAAAATATTGAAAAAACAGCATTGATTGATTCATCGGAAAATCCTGTTAAGTGGATTTCTAAATATGGAAGTATAACATTCAATCAGGTGGGTCGTGACCTTCCGTATGGGGGAATGAATGAAATGGGTTTGGTAGTAGAACATATGTCATTACCGAAAACAAAATATCCTGGAAAAGATAATCGTCCGACAATACAGGCCTGTCAATGGATACAATACCAGCTTGATAATTGTGCTACAATTGAAGAAATAATTGAAACTGATAAGTTCCTGAGAATTGTTGATAAAATATCACTATTTCATTTCCTTATTTGCGACAGATTTGGAAATGTTGCGGTAATTGAATTTCTGGATGGTAAAATGTCAGTTAAAACCGGAAAAGATTTGCCATTAACAGTATTAGCTAATAGTATATATAGTGAATCTTTAACTACTTTTACTACCAAGGCCAATACTTCTAATGATAGGTCACTATATAATTTCTGTACCGCTGGAAATATGATTCAAAATTATTCGGATAATGACGCCACTGACGATATTATTTATTCATTTAACATTTTAAAATCTGTAGCGCAGGGTCCAAGTACAAAGTGGAGTATTGTTTATGACATTAAAAATATGAAAATATATTTCAAGGTTTTTGAAACACCAACATTAGTAAAAGATCAAATTATTTTTTTGAAAGAAAAAGAAGTTGTTAAAACGAAAGTAATAGACCTATCGCAAATTGATTTTAGTTGTTCTTCTCCCAGCCTGCTAATAGATTTAGAATCGGATAACACAGGTTTGATTAACAACCTTTTAGAAGAATATTCGACTGAAATAAATAAAAAATATATACTGAAAGCATTCGATTATTTTGAGCGTTTAGGTTTACCAATCCAGGTTTCTGATGAAGATTTAAATTATCTTGCAAAATACCCGGAAAGTTTCAACTGTGGTCAGCAATAAGATTTGAATCTATTTGAGAACGATTTTGCTCTTTGTCTTTTCTCCAAGTCTCAAATCTTCCCGTCCAAAGTCATTCACAACTTCTGCCGTCCGCTTTTTGCCTTCGCAGGATTATGTGATAATGTGTAATGAGATGATGACCAAGAAAAAAGTGAACCTTCACATTTTAGCCAACAAACCTTATTTCAAAGGCTGTCACGAACCCTTTCGTGACAGTGATAGTACTATTTAATTTCAGTTCCGGCGAATGATGTATCAACCTTTATTATCGAATGATCATTATTTATGTAATTCCTGGCACTGGAATATTTGTATTTTTAAGGTACATTTACCAAACCTGCTTTTACTGGATTATTATGAATGTAATGCAATTTTGTCCAGAACATCTTCTCATTCCTGATTACTTCATCGTCAAACCTTGGCATCCATAATTTCCTTTTTTGATTTTTGTATTTACTCCCTTCAACGTTGAAGATTTTCATCAAACCTGAATTTTTCTTTTCAAGAATCTCCATTATATCCCAGGCAGAATATTTTTTTATATCTCTCATAATATCAGAGACTGTTCCATACTTTGGATTTACCATTATTAACCAATGAAAATGTGTAGGCATAATAACATAGGCGAGTATTTCATCAGATATTTTATTGTAATTAACAATCGAATGGAATATTTTGAACCAGTAAAATATTCTTTGAATCTTTTTAACTTTTATC
Organism: bacterium BMS3Abin03; assembly: GCA_022340715.1. Classification (GTDB taxonomy): domain Bacteria; phylum Bacteroidota; class Ignavibacteria; order Ignavibacteriales; family Ignavibacteriaceae; genus BMS3ABIN03. The sequence goes on from JAJDNK010000222.1 coordinate 4,475, forward strand.
AGCGGGAGAAGACATGCCTGTTAAAAGAGCTTCAGCGGGAATTCTTTTCATCTTAACT
>JAJDNK010000233.1 GCA_022340715.1 bacterium BMS3Abin03
AAAACAGGTACCTGCCCGGGTAGTAATTGTAGGCCTGCCTGATAAAGCGGCAAACGAAGCGAATGAAAGGGTACCGGCTGCAATAAAAAATTCAGGATTTAATTTCCCCATCAGGAAAATAACAATTAACCTTGCTCCTGCAGATATTAAGAAAGAAGGAAGCGGTTTTGACCTCCCGATAGCGCTGGGCATTATTTGCGAAACCGGCCAGTTGAAACCGGATATGCTTGGTGAATACGCCTTTGCCGGGGAGCTTGCTCTTGACGGTAAATTAAGACCTGTAAGAGGGGCGCTCCCGATTGCGATTGAAGTTCGGAATCAGGGCTTGAAGGGATTGATAGTTCCTACAGAGAATGCAAGTGAAGCCGCAATGGTGGAGGGAATAGATGTGTATCCTTTTGATACGCTGGAGAATGTTGTGGATTTTTTGAACGGTGAAATTACGGCACAGCCTGTAAAAGTGAATCTTGAAGAGATATTCAGCGCAGAACAGAGATACATTGTAGATTTCTCGGATGTAAAAGGACAGCACGAGGTAAAGCGCGCACTTGAGGTTGCTGCGGCAGGCGGACATAATATTATAATGATTGGTCCGCCGGGCTCCGGAAAAACCATGCTTGCAAAAAGAATACCAACGATACTCCCACCTATGACTTTTGACGAGGCTCTTGAAACCACTAAAATTCACTCGGTAGCGGGAATTTTGCCATCCAACACAGCGCTGGTTTCAGTTCGTCCGTACCGCTCACCGCATCACACAATATCGGATGTTGCCCTTGTCGGCGGAGGGACGATAGCTAAGCCGGGCGAGATTTCTTATGCCCATCACGGAGTTTTGTTTTTAGATGAGCTTCCCGAGTTCAAAAAGAATGTGCTTGAGGTAATGCGCCAGCCGATGGAAGACGGCAGGGTGACAATTTCACGTTCAAAAATATCGGTTGACTATCCCTGCAACTTTATGCTTGCATCTGCAATGAATCCCTGCCCGTGCGGGAATTTCGGAAACCCGAACCAGGAATGCACATGTTCACCCCAGATGATTCAGAAGTACATTTCGAAAATTTCCGGGCCGCTGCTCGATAGAATCGATATCCATATTCAGGTTCAGGCGGTGAAGTATAAAGAGCTTTCAAGCAAAACAGATTCTGAGCCCTCAGCTTTAATCCGTGAACGTGTTATAAAAGCCAGAGCAAAACAGCAGGAAAGGTTCAAAAGCAAAAAGAACCTTTATTCCAATGCCGATATGCTGTCGAAGGATATAAGAGAGTTCTGTAAAATCGATTCTGCTTCCGAAGAGCTGCTTAAGATGGCAATAACAAAACTCGGACTTTCCGCACGCGCTTATGACCGCATACTTAAAGTATCACGCACAATTGCCGACCTTGCAGGCGAAGAAAACATTTCATCAGCTCATATAAGCGAAGCAATCCAGTACCGGAGCTTAGACAGGAACATGTGGCTGGGGTAGATAGTTAAAAATTTCAAATTGCAAATTTCCTCATGCCCCGACTCTAAGTCGTGGCACGAGTTAAAACAAAATGAAAACAATTTTTTTCGTATCAACTCTTGTTTTAATCAGCGCCATTTCTTTCACTCAGGAAAACCAAAAATTATTTGTTGAAGCACTTATTAACAATAGTGATAATTTGGAAAAATTTGTTGATTCAGATGAAGTGGCTAACAGCAAACGTCTCGGAATAAATTATGACGGCGTAAAATATAAATTTATGATATCCTATGATATTGATGAAAAAATTAGGGATGAGATAAAGAAGAACGGACTGAAGTATGATATTAATGAGACTGACTTAGGAAACGGTTATTCTTTGATTGATTTTACTGTCCCCTCATTAAACTATTCTAAAAAATTTTATTTTAAAAACGGGAAATGGATTTCTCCGATAACCTATTATTCAAAGGACTGGACAACCAAAGAAAGCAAATATTTTATATTTAAAATCAGCGAACCAAAATATTTTAATGACTATTGTGTAAACAAGCTCGATGAGTTTGTTGATTCAGTGGCGGTGTTACTGGAGTTTGACAGACAGGAAATGCAATTGTTGGGAAAAGAAAAAATATTCTATATCCTGTGCAGGGATGAGAAAGAAATTAAACAAATCACCGGTTTTGATATGCGGGGACAGTTTATCACTTCAACGGATGAAGTTATTACAACCTACAATACACATTACCATGAACTGGCACACCTGCTTATGAACTATAAGCTGAAGAATCTCACTTTATACACACTGCCTTTTTTCCTGGAGGGATTTGCGGTTGCAGTCGGGGGCAGGGGAGGTATAGCCAAGGGAGTGATTCTTGATATTGGTTATTTTTTGCAAAAAAGAGGATTTTTGACATATGATTCGATAATTACCAATTCGGGATTTTACAGTGAGGATGCATCATTGACATATCCTGTTGCAGGATTGTATAATACGTTTTTAATGAAAGAGTTAGGAACGGAAAGGTACCTTAAATTGTATAAAAGTATAAATGGTTCACTTGCTGATTTAGAAAAGATAAAAAGGAATCAAATTGATTTACCGGACGTGAAAACTTATAATAGTTATCTAAAAGAATATGAAAGTGAACCAAGCATATATGCTGATAAAGATGATACAAATAAAATTAGAATATTGCTTAAAGATGGACAATTAATAACTTCAAGGGAAGGATTATTTGGTCGAGTGGGTAATTACTATAAGTTTTCGGTAACTTCACCTTTCATATTTTCACCTTCTATAGATACTGTTAAAAGCAATTACATTAGCAAAAAGTATACGGAAATTATGCGTAGGGAAAATGATAAAGATAATAAAGATGATGAAGATAATAAAGATGATGAAGAACTTTATAGTGGTTTTAAGTACGGCATTGCCGTGGACTCCCAATCTGTAAGCTTATATAATTTCTATACGAATGAGATAATCGCTTCATACAGTGTTAAATTTTCATTGAATCCACAACAAGTGCCGATTGTGAACGGCAGATATGAATTTTTTATCAAGCAGAATGTTTTTGAAAATGACTTTGACGGCGTGATATCGGTATTAGGGCATGGAAGGTAAAAATATCAAACCTAAGTTTTATTGTTTAATTGTTTCTTTTCTATTTATTTGCTAATTTAATATATGACATCAACAGAACTTAAAAAGAGAATTATTAAAAAAATTGATAAGATAAATGATAATCATCTTTTATCGCAGTTCAATGATATTTTAAACAAGATAGTTTCCGATGAAGAAATTAGCTGGGATTCTTTGAGCCCGGAGGAAAAAAAATCAATTGAAAAAGGTCTGAATCAGCTTAACAGGGGCGAGTTTATTGAATACGATGAAGTAAAAAAGCATTTCCCGGGATGGTTAAAAAAGTAATTTTCTCTCCTGAAGCAAATGAAAGATTGAAAGATATTGTTTATTATTTGATTGACAAGTGGTCTGCAAATCAGGCAGATAAATTCCTAGTTTTACTGGATAACAAAATCAAGAACCTTCAACTTTTTCCTCATTCCTATCCTAGAATCCGGCACAAAGTAAAAATCCACAAATGTGTGATTACAAAGCAAATCTCTCTTTACTATAGAGTAAAACAAGATATTATAGAGGTTATTACTCTCTTCGATTCGAGGCAGGATGCAAAGAAATTGATATTGCCTTGACCATCCTCCCCTCATCCTATGACTATACTTTCTAAATTAGAGCAAGCTTATTTTATTTTGGATCTTAATAAAAATAGTCATAGGATGAGTAAATAACACCTTACAGCAAATTACTCGCCAGTTCTGAAAGTATAGACCTTTCGCCTTTTAATAGATTTACATGAGCGTAAAGCTTTTGTCCTTTAAAATGCTCAATAAGATATGATAAACCATTTGACTGCGAGTCAAGGTAGGGATGGTCAATCTGATATATATCACCTGTAAGTACCAGCTTAGCACCTTCACCTGCTCGTGTAATAATTGTTTTAATCTCATGCGGTGTGAGGTTCTGAGCTTCATCTACAATAAAGAAAACTCTCTGCAGGCTTCTTCCCCTGATGTAGCTTAGCGGTTCGATTACAAGCTTCTCTTCCTTAATCATCTGGTTTATAAGCTGGTGCTGTTTATCGGTTTCTATATACTGGTCCTGAATAACTTTGAGGTTATCCCACAGGGGCTGCATATACGGCGCAAGCTTTTCTTCAATATCACCGGGCAGAAAACCTATGTCTTTATTGCTCAGTGGTACAACCGGACGTGCAATATAAATCTGCCTGTAGTTTTTCCTTACATGCAGCGCGGATGCTAGTGCAAGAAGAGTTTTCCCTGTACCTGCTTTACCGGTAAGCGATACTAGAGGCACAGAATTATTAATGAGTGCATCGACTGCGAAAGTCTGCTCTGAGTTTCTCGGCTTTATACCATATACAGTATTTTTATCAATCTTCTGCAGGTTTTCTTTCTCAGGGTCGGTATAAGCAAGAACGGAGCGGTTTGTATTGCGAAGTATGTAATATTTGTTAGGCACAACTTCCCCGTTTACCCTTCCGAATGCTTCTTTCACGGGCACTTCGAACGGAGGCTGGAAAAATTTCATTAGTGTGTCATCATTAAAATCTTCAATAACTTCTTTTCCGCTGTAAAGCTCTTCAACGCTGCTGATTCTGTCGGTTGCATAATCTTCAGCGTAAATTCCGAGTGCCTTAGCTTTCATCCGCAGGTTTACATCTTTTGTGACAAGTATAACTGTGCGTTTTCCGTTATGCTTTCTTTGTGTTTCGAG
>JAJDNK010000238.1 GCA_022340715.1 bacterium BMS3Abin03
TGATTTAGATGTTCATCAATAAAAATTATTATCCAGATAGTTGTCGATCCTATAATTTAAATTTTCATTCGCCTGTTACGATGCTTATCCTGGTATTTACCGAATTCGCAATAAAACATTGTTCATGTGCCTTATGGTGAATCTCATCTAACTTTTCTTTTGTTGGAATATTGTCTCCGATGAAAACAATCTTTGGTTTCAGTGTTACTTTGGTCATTGATAATATACCATCCTTATTTTTTGCAAGCACACCTTCAGCATTATCTTCATAGCTCTTCACGATATAGTTTCTATCTGCCGCTAATGGTAAAAATGATAGCATATGACAACTTGATACTGCTGCGACAAATGCTTCTTCAGGATCGACGGCGTTCTCATCCGAGTAAGGAAGAGGAACTACATGAGGTGATGATGAAGCCTTTAATTCAATTCCTGAATCGAAAGTCCATTTGTGTGCCCTGCTGTATTTTTTATCTGTGAAAATTTCGTCTTCTTTCTTTTTCCATTCGATTTTAACATTATACGGCATCACTCAACCTCTTTTTTTATATTCCTTAATATATTCAGGCATGGAAATATCTTTTTTCAAAGCTTTATCCTTTACCGGGAGCTTAGCAACAGTTTCTAATGGTAAAACTCCTGCCCAGATATTCAATCCCATATCATTATCTTCATCGACCGGTCCTCCTTCTCTAACTTTTGCAGAGGCTTCATCAAGTTTAATGGAAAATACGGATGTTTGTTTTAGTTCCTTCTCATTTGGTTTTCTAACATCATTCCACCTGCCTGTAAGAATTTGTTCTGAAATGATTTTTAACGCATTGGTTTTTTCAACCGGATCTGTTATCTCATCAGCTTTTCCGAAAATCACAACTGATCGGTAATTTATAGAATGATGAAATGCCGATCTTGCAAGTACAATTCCCTCAACATTAGTTACCGTTACACAAATCCCTGAGTCTGTTTTTAAATGTCTCAACATCCTGCTTCCAACATATCCATGAAAATATATTTTATCTTTTTTTCTCCCATAGCAAGTAGGAATAACGAATGGCTGATCATCTATTACAAACCCGATATGACAAACGAAAGAATCGTCCAGAATTTTTACGATAGATTCAAAGTCGTAAATCCCCCGTTTAGGCAGCCTTTTAACTTTCGTTTTTTCAGTAATACTTATCTTTTTCATTCAGCAAGCCTTAAAATATTTTGAACTTCAATTGGTAAATAACATTTATTGTATGTAAGTTTTCTTAATATTCAAGTTGTATAATCAGGATACATTGTTAATTTCCGATTATATCGGTTTCGGAAAGAAGGAAAATAAAAAGGTATATATAAATAAAAAAATATGGGGATTTTTTTTGGTTTTTACAGGCTATTTAAATAAAATCACAACTCGATGAATTCGTTTATGGAATTTACCTGCAAATCTCCAACGATTGATTAACTATTATGTTTTTCCCCTTCACCTGCAACTTTTGCTTTTTTAATGATAATAAAAACAAAAGCTGTGGTTAAAATACCCGAACCAAGTACAAGCAAGAGGATAAGCATGTCTTTTCCTTTAGGTATAAAGCTTGAGCAGGTTTTTAATATGCTTGTTAATGCCGGTGTAACTGTGCCTGTAGCAGCATCCTTTATCGCCATCTCAAATGTTGATGGTATAATTCTGAAACTGCCGTCCTGGTTATACCCGGGATCAAGATACCGAATTATTTTCCCAGCTTTATCTAAAAATACCAGGACCCCTTTATGCAGAATTCCACCTTGTGTTCTCTGGAAATGAAATCCCGCTGCATCTGTTAATTTATAAATGTTTGTGCTGTCGCCCGTTAAGAAAGCCCAAACAGAATCCGGTAAGTCTCTTCCAAGTGCAGCAGATATTGTACGTTTTCTTTGTGCAGCCATCTCAGTAGTTTCATTCTGATCAATGCTAATGCTGATAATGTCGTAATCTTTTCCCGGGATGTATTTTACTTTTTTAACAACATCCGATATTCCAAGCATCAAAGGTGTACAAATTCCGGCACACTGATAATAACAAAAATCAATAACCGTTGGTTTGTTGATTAAATCTTGTAATTGAACTTCCTCTCCTTCAGAATTCACAAATGTAAGATTTAATGGAATCGTATCTCCCAGGTGCTGCACAATCTCTGCAGAATTGTAATCAGCATAAGCTGAATTAAATGCAAAGAATAGAAATAATAGAAAGATAAATTCTGGTTCCGTTAAAATTTTAAATACGCTTTTCATTACAAGTTTTCTAATTTGCTTTGGAATTTATCTTATCACCAGAAATTAATCACAATGTCATTCTGGCGATCCCCGACTTTGTCGGGGAGAGTCCAGAATCTCTAAGCATTGCTACTTTTCAGATTCCGGACAAGCCGGAATGACCCAATTTATAGATTCTGCGTAATTTCTGTTATTAAGTTAACTATAATCTGAAACAGATGTTGGGAGGATATGCCTCCCCTTAAGTATTACTATGGTCAAATCAAATCAATACTGATTTAATTTAAGCTTCCTTATGTTTTTAACTTTTTGCTGAGTTGCAATTTCATAAGATCTTTTTAAAAGATTTATCGCCCTGTCAACATCTTCCTCTTTGTTAAGATGAACACTTACCCAACCGCTATCAGGTAATATATGATGCGGCTGAGCTTCTCCGGATTCAACTAATTCATTTCTTATCTTGATTGGGAAAGGAATATCTACTAAATGATCTCCGTGAACGTGTCCGATTTCTCTCTTACCTAATTTATATTCGGTACCTCCGAAACGATGGTCCCCTGAACATATATCTTTGTATTTCATTATCGCTTCGTGAATCTTTTTGCTTGCATCCTTTACAGACAAAATTATTCCTTCATCTTTATCTCAGCACAAAATCATTTAATTACTCTGAATGAATTTCTTTTTTACAGTAAATATTGCAATGATTGAACCCAACCACGCTAAAGCAACAGCGATATAAATAATAAAATCGAATGATTGTATAAATGACATTTTAATTACTTGTTCAACTTGTGAAGTCTGTTCAGTTGTTATTTGTTTTGGAGGCTGAGTCTCAGCTAAATCACCGGCATTGTTAATTAGCTCTGTCTTTTTATTTTCAGAAATATTGAGATCATTTACATTCGTCTCTAAAGTGTTTTTAAAAGTTATCAAAATAATTGCACCAAGAACTGCAATCGCCAGAAGTCCTGCAGTTCGTGCCATTGTATTGTTCACTCCTGATGCGATACCGGTTTTATCTTTGGGAACACACTCCATAACCGTGGCTGTAAGCGGAGCGACAACTATCCCCATACCTATTCCGAGAATAAGTATCCCGGGAAAGTAGGTTGTCCAGTAATCTTTAGCTCCACCTGTTAAGCCGGGAAAAGTAAAAAACAATAATCCTAATCCTGCTAAAAATGAGCCAGCAATCAAAGGTAATCTTGCACCGAACTTATCCGAA
>JAJDNK010000242.1 GCA_022340715.1 bacterium BMS3Abin03
TAGGACAAATAATTTCAATCCTCACGAAAATTCTCAACTAACAAGCTTTCTATAATTAGCTTTTAATCGTTCACCTAAAACTGAATAAAATCTTTCACTATATTTGATAAAAAAATATTAAAATTAAATCTATTTGAATATTCTTGTATTATATCAATCCCCCTGGTGGAATGCTGCAGCATACTATACATTTAATGTGGTAAACGCACTAAAACAGATGGGCCATAATATATTTTTTGTAGGGAAACATGATACACCGTTAGCTAAAGAAATTTCAATATTTGAACCGAATATTACGAATATAGATCTGTTTACATATTCACCTATCACGCTTCCAAAATATTATAAACAGATAAAAAAAGTAATATTAGAAAATCAAATTAATGTAGTAATACCTGTGAGTGCACCGGGACATATTTTTATAGGCTTAATAAAAAAGTATAGTATAAAATCATTGCCCATATTAAAAATTTGTCTTGATAATGTTCCGCCGGTTAATAACTTTTTTAACAGACAACTGCATAATAAATTAACAGATTATTTCTTATTTCCCGGTAACGCAACTAAAATGCGATATGATCAAATATTCAGGATTGAAAAATTTAAAATACTTCATGCTCCACTAGACTTAGAAGTATTTACGAAGTTTTCAGATAAAGAAAATAAGGGGGATACTTTTGGAACCCCTGAAGATAAAATACTTGTGAGTTTTATAGGAAGATTTTCACCCGAAAAAGGAATTTTCTTTCTTTTAGATATCGTAAAAGAAGTAAAGCAAAAAACAGATAAATTATTCTTCCTGTTCTCCGGTCAGGAAGGCCAAATAAAACACACGGATGTAATTAAAAAAGTTGAAGAGAATGGATTACAAAATTTTGTTAAAATTATAGATAAAGTTGATGATGTTCGTGATCTTATTTCAATTTCAGATATAGGACTTCTTTCTTCAAGATATTCAGAATTCATTTGCAGAATTGCAATGGAATTTATGGCATTAAAAATTCCGGTTGTTGTCCCTGAACTCAATGTTATTCCTGAAGTTGTAGAAGATGGAAAAACCGGATTCATTTATAAGTTGGATGATGCAAAAAAAGCTGCACAATATTTAATTGAACTGGCTGAGAATAAAGAACTCCGTCGACTATTCGGAGAAAATGGGTTTGAGAGAATTAATAGACTTTATAGCCTGGAAAAATTTGAAAAAGAATTAGTAGAAATTTTGGCTCAAATTGTATGAACATACTTGAACTGATTTTTTCACATGCCTGGGGCGGTCTGGAAATGCTCGTTGGAGTTTTGGCGAAAAGATATCATGAAAGGGGACATAACATAACAGCGGTATTTTCACCAAATCCAAACCTGGAAGAAGTATTCCTAAATAATAATATTCCGTATAAAATTATTAAACCTGTATCGCGTTACGCAGATATTATAACCGCGATCAAAATAAAAAACTATTTAGCAGATAAAAAAATCGATATAATCCACATTTATCAATCGCAGGATATCAGCACTGCAATTTTATTGAAGAAAATTCTTAAAAGTGGAAAAGTAATTTTTGCTCAACAAATGGATTCAGTTTTCAAAAAGAATGATTTTTTTCACAGATGGATTTATAAAAATCTTGATGCTGTAATATGTATAACTGAAAGTATGAAAAAAAATCATTTAGAAAACACTCCACTACAAAGTGAAAAAACTTTTGTTATTTACAACGGCACAGATTTACAAAGGTTTAATAAAAACATCGATTTTGACAAACAAAATTTCCTCAAGCAAAATTCTATTTCATCTAACCGTATAATAATAGGAAACATCGCAAGATTAGATCGATTAAAAAATCAGAAATTACTAATTGAAGTTGCATTCAAACTTATTCCCGATTTTAAGGATAAAATTCATTTTATTATCGTAGGTGATGAAACTGACTCAAAGTCGGGTAAAAATTATAAAAATGAGCTTAAAGATTATATAAAAGAAAAAGAACTCGACAATCATTTTTCGATATTCGAATTTTCTAAAGAAGTTGAAAAGTTTTTTTCTATCATTGATATATTTGTTTTAACAACAACAAAGGAATCGTTTGGTCTCGTTCTACTTGAAGCGATGGCCATGGGCAAACCCGTGATTGCATCGAATCGTGGTGGACCACCTGAAATAATTGACAAAGGTGTCAATGGTTTTCTATTTGATCCTGATAACAATGAGGAACTCGTAACTCAATTAACAAAGTTAATATCAGATGAAGAGCTTAGAATATCAATGGGTAAAAAGTCTGTTGAAATAGTAAAGAATAAATTTGATCTTGATAAAAGTGTTAATGAACAATTGGAAATTTTTAAATTTATAGCACAATGAACTTATCAGAATTAAATCCTTTTACAAAAGCCAAAAATAAACACAGACCTCTCATTCTTGATGGTGCAATGGGCAGCTTGCTCCAGCAGAAGGGATTTACAAGTAGTGGTCCATCATGGATGACAAGAATAAATTCAGAATCACCGGAAACTATAATTTCAATTCACAAAGATTATATAGATGCGGGAGCAGATATAATTACGACAAATACATTTCGAACAAATCCGATAGCTTTGGGTAATATTGGTACCAGTAAAATTGATGTAGAAAGTGCAGTTTTGTTAGCCAAATCTGCAGTAAAAGATAAATCAATATTAATAGCAGGTTCAAATGCACCAGCAGAAGATTGCTATAAAAGGGAAAGATCTATTTCTTATAAAAAACTTAAGGAAAATCATATTAATCATATTGATTTACTTATAGATAATAGTGTTGATTTTGTACTTAATGAAACTCAAAGCCATTACGATGAAATTGAAATAATTTGTAAACATTGCTCACAAAACTCTATTCCCTATATCATTAGTTTATATGTAGATGATAACTTAAAGCTGTTATCAGGAGAAAACTTTGACGATGTTATCAAATTTATAATGGAGCACAAAGTGCTTGCAATTGGGATTAATTGCATATCGCCTGCTCCGTTTTCCCAAATAGTGAAAATGTTAAATGAGAATATTAACTTTGGTTTTTATTTGAACTGTATTAAGGGATCACAAAAATATTCAAAAATTGAGTGCGGTATTTCACCCATAGAATATGGAGAAATTGTGAAAGAGTATTTACAATTTTCTCCATCATTTATCGGTGCATGCTGCGGCTCTTCTCCCGAACATATCAGAGAAATTAAAAAAGTTTTAGATGGATAAGCTCATACTATATTCCCCCGCTAAAATAAATATTGGATTAAATATCATCAGAAAAAGAAACGATGGATATCATGATCTCGAGACAATATTTTATCCCCTGCTTCTATCTGATGTTCTTACATTTAATAAAGCTAACAAGACAATGCTTACTTCAAATTCTGAAGAAATAAATAATCTTGGTTCGAACCTTGTAACCGATGCAATCACTTTACTTCAGGAGCATACTAAAAAAGAATTAAGAGTAGAGATCCATTTGGAAAAAAATATTCCTGTTGGAGGTGGACTCGGTGGAGGCAGTTCGAATGCTGCAGTTACATTAAAAGCAATCAATCAACTGTATAATCTTAGACTAAATTATAAAATTCTTTCTGAATTAGCACTAAAACTCGGATCGGATGTACCTTATTTTTTAGATCCCGAACCATATTTTGCTTCATCAAGAGGTGAAGTTTTATCGAAAATAAATCTACTTCTTGGGCATCCAATATTAATTGTGAATCCGGGTATTCATATCTCTACAAAGTGGGCATTTGAAAATCTTAAAATTAAAACGAACACAAAAAAGTTAAGTGATGTAATGTTAAAGAAAAGCATTTCAATTGATGATATTAAATCTTTAGCAAAAAATGATTTTGAAGAAATTGTTTTTAAGGAATATCCAGATATAAAGTCAATAAAGGATAGACTTAATAATTTGGACGCGGAATTTTCTTTAATGACAGGTTCAGGTTCAACAGTTTTTGGAATTTTTACTAATCTTCAAAAAGCAAGACGTGCAAAAACTGAGTTTCAAAAAGATTATTTTACCTATCTGAATTTTCCTGTCGACCAGGGATCAATTACCTGACAGCACTTTCTTCGTATTCAACAAATCCTCTGGAAGCATTTATTTTTACTTTGATTCCAAATGGAACTGTTATTTTTTCTTTTATGTGTCCGTGGGGAAATGAATAAATAACCGGTATTTTCAAATATTGTAAGTAATCTTCCATTACTTCCCCCAATGTTAATGTCTTTTTCTCAGGATCGTGTTCATAACAATCAACAAATCTTCCAAGAAGAATTCCCTTAACTTGCTTAAATACATTATTTAACCTCATTTGGTTTAATAATCTGTCTATCCTGTATGGAATCTCATCGATATCTTCCATCAGTAATATCTTATCTTTCAACTCGGGAAAATAAGGTGTACCTATTAGTGAAGATAAAACTGAAAGATTTCCTCCTATTATTCTCCCAACTGCACTACCCTTATTTATTGCCGGCAGTTTATTATTATCTGCAAAAGATAATCGACCGATTTTCTTTTTAGATGTAATCAATCGCCAGAAAAAATCTTCCGATTCAGGATTCATTCTTTCTGCAAAATCAGGAGCAAGCATTGGTCCCGCAAAAGTTATTAATCCTGTTTTCTTACTGATCGCCATTTGCAGGGCAGTTATATCACTATAACCAACAAGTATCTTCGGATTATTTCGTATTAATTTATAATTAATTTTATCGATGATTCGTCCGGATCCGTAACCACCTCTAACGCAAATAATAGCTTTAACATTTTTATTTTTAAACATTTGATTTAAGTCATCGACTCTCTCCTCATCATCTCCGGCAAGATAACCTTTTATTTTATCAACAGATTTTCCTACCTCAACACGGTAGCCGTTATTTTCAATATATCTGACTCCTTTATTTAAAAGGGAAGGATCCTGAACTGATGATGCTGGTGAAATTATACCGATTACTTCCCCTGATTTAAGTCTTGGTGGTTTTATAAATCTCATAGTGCTTTAGCTGAAGTAAATATTTTAATTTAATTAATCAATGAGATATTGACAAATATATTTACACCTAAAAATTTGATGTAGTTATTGTGATGTGAATCAATAATTATTATAATAAGCCGTTTTTAATTCATTTATTAAGTTTTTCTAATTGTATTTTACGCGGATTTTTATAATTTACAACATGTATTTTATATCATTAAATACTTCAAACCGTTAGCAATGAACAAACGCAAAATTCTCTACATCTGCGGTTCTCTAAATCAAACAACTCAAATGCATCAAATCTCTCAGGAACTTCCTGAGTACGATGCTTATTTTACTCCCTATTATCCAGATGGTTACGGGTATATTAAATTACTTACTAAAGCAGGGCTTCTGGATTTCAGCATTTTAGGAGGGCAAGCAAAAGAGAGAACTATAAAATATTTGGAAGAGAATAATTTAAAATTAGATCTCTATGGAAAACAGAATGATTACGACCTTGTATTTACTTGCAGTGATTTGTTGATTCAAAAAAACATTCGGGATAAAAAAATAATTCTTGTACAGGAAGGAATGACCGATCCTGAGAACTTTGCGTTTCACCTCGTGAAAAATTTCAAATTTCCAAGATGGATAGCAAGCACATCGGTAACAGGACTTTCACATACCTACGATAAATTTTGTGTCGCTTCAGAAGGTTATAAAGAGTTATTCATAAAGAAAGGTATAAACCCCGATAAGATTGAAGTAACCGGAATTCCAAATTTCGATAATTGCAAAAGCTTTTTAGATAACGATTTCCCGCATCGCGGATATGTGCTTGTTGCTACTTCCGATATGAGGGAAACATATAAATATGAGAACAGGAAGAAATTTATTCAGAATGCATATCGTATTGCAAATGGAAGACAACTGATATTCAAACTTCATCCTAACGAAAATTATGAGAGAGCCGTTGAAGAAATCAATAAATATGCACCCGGTTCATTGGTTTATCATCAGGAAAAGATTGAACCGATGATAGCAAACAGTGATGTTTTGATCACTAGATTTTCAACTGTTGTTTATATAGGCTTGGCACTGGGTAAAGAAGTTTATTCAGATTTTGATGTTGAAAGTTTAAAGAAACTTGTTCCTATACAAAATGCTGGTACCTCAGCTTTTAATATTGCACAAATAGGAAGAAGAATGTTAGCCGAAACTGAAAATTCGAATGTTTATGTAGTAAACAGAAAAAGGATTAGACATATTCCTTTAAGAAAAAAGCTCAGATTAATTAGAAAGCTAGCAAAAGTTAAAAACTGAGTGTCCACAATTCTTCCCATTTAAAAATGCAAAGAATTTAGTTTGGATGATAAGATGAAAATTCTCACTGTTATTCAAGCACGTATGGGGTCTACTCGCCTTCCCAACAAAGTTATGATGCCTCTTGCTGGTGAACCTCTTCTGCTTAGAATGTATGAAAGAGTTGTTGCATCCCGATTAGCAGGAATAATTGTTATTGCAGTTACCGAAGAAAAAATTGACGATCCAATTGAAAAGTCATGCAAAGAAAATAAAATTGAATACTTCAGAGGACATTCGACCGATCTTTTGGACAGACATTATAAATGTGCTCTTAAGTATCAACCGGACGCAGTTGTTAAAATCCCGTCGGATTGTCCGTTAATCGATCCCGATATTATTGATAAAGTTTTAAAATATTATATTGATAACCATAATAGTTTCGATTTTGTAAGCAATTTGCATCCTCCTACTTATCCGGATGGAAATGATGTAGAAGTAATGTCTATTACAGCATTAAAAGATGCCTGGCAAAATGCAAAACTTAGCCTGGAACGGGAACATACAACACCATATTTTTGGGAGAATCCCGACAAATTCAGAATTGGAAATGTGACCTGGGAAAGTGGAAAAGATTATTCGATGAGTTACAGGTTTACAATTGATTATCGCGAAGATTATTTATTTATAAAAACTGTTTACGATGAGTTGTATGAAAAGAATCCCCTTTTCTCTCTTAGAGATATTCTGGATTTACTCGAACGGAAACCTGAGATTAAAAAAATAAATGAAAAATATGCTGGTGTAAACTGGTACAGGAATCATCTATATGAATTAAAAACTGTTACGAGCAAAGACACAAAAATTATTTAAGAAAAAATTAAATCCGGAAGGCTTAAAAGTTATGCCAAACAAAGTAGATAACAATAAAAATTTTCCTGATATAAGAAAGTCGGATGAATTATATAAAATAGCACTCGACTTAATTCCGGCAACAACACAAACACTTGCAAAAGGACCACAACAAAATGTACGTGGAATTGCACCGAAATATCTCCAAAGAGGAAAAGGCTCACACGTGTGGGATGTTGACGGAAATGAGTTTATAGATTTCAATATGGGTATAGGTCCCTTGTCTCTTGGTTATTCATACCCAAAAGTTGATGAAGCTATAAAAAAACAACTTGAAGATGGAATAACTTTCTCATTAATGCATCCTTTGGAAGTTGAAGTTGCACAACTTATTAATGAAATTGTACCGAATGCAGAATCTATCAGGTACAGTAAGTCAGGTGCAGATGTAACTTCCGCTGCAATACGTGTAGCAAGAGCCTATACTGGAAAAGAAAAAGTATTATGCTGCGGTTATCATGGCTGGCACGATTGGTATATTTCTGTAACAGATAAGAATCTGGGAATCCCAAAAACCGTTGAAGATTTAACTTTCACTTTTAACTATAACGATATTCAATCCGTTAAAGATTCAATAGATGATGATACAGCTGCCATAATTTTAGAACCGTTTGTGTTTGAAGCGCCCAAAAACAATTTCTTACAGGATTTAAGAAAATTATGTGATGAAAATGGCATTCTACTTATTTTCGATGAAATGTGGACTGGATTTAGAATCGCTCTAGGAGGAGCGCAGGAATACTTCGGAGTGAATGCAGATCTTGCTACATTTTCCAAAGCAGTTGCTAACGGAATGCCAATTTCAATTCTAACCGGAAGAAAAGAAGTTATGCAGGTACTCGATGAAAAAGTCTTCTTTTACACAACATTTGGTGGAGAAGCTTTATCGCTGGCTGCTGCAAAAGCAACTATAAACGAATTAAAAGATAAGAACGTTCCTGAGTATCTGGCAAACAAAGGAAAATTATTAAAGAGCGGCTATAATGAAATTGTTCAAAACCTGAAAATCGATTACTCAAAATGTATAGGTTATGATTGCAGATCGTTAATAACCTTCGATCCAAAAGCAGGTAATCCACTTGAAATGAAATCACTTGTTCAGCAGGAAATGATCAAACGCGGAATTTTGTGGGGAGGATTTCATAACATGAGCTACTCTCATACTGATGATGATATTAATTATACATTGAATACTTACAAAGAAGTCCTGCCTATTCTGAAAAAAGCTGTTGAAGAAAACAATGTAAAAGGATATTTAAAAGGTGAGCCGGTTGTTCCTGTATTCAGAAAAGTAAGCAACTTTAACACAAAACCGAAATTGAAAACTGTTAAATAATTATGGATAAATTTCCTGAAATATTTTCACTGAAAAATAAAGTTGCTGTTGTAACAGGTGCCCTCGGGCTTATCGGGAAGAATCATTGTGAAGCATTAGCCGAAGCAGGAGCTAATGTTGTTGTTTGTGATCTGGATGAATCAAAATGTACAAAGTTTGCATCTGATCTGAAGGAAAATTCAATGGGTGTAGGCACCGATATCACAAAGAAAGAATCTGTTCTAAAATTAAAAGAGAATATATTAAAAGAATTTAAGTCGATTGATATTTTGGTGAACAATGCTGCGATTAATGATATGTTTGAAAATCCACAGGCTGCTGCAGAACAATCAAAGTTTGAGAATTATCCATTTAATTTATGGCAAAAATCTTTAGATGTAAACGTGACCGGTACGTTTTTATGTTCTCAGATTCTTGGTTCCGTTATGGCAAAAAAAGGAAAAGGAAGCATAATTAATATTGCATCAACTTACGGAATAACCGGACCCGATCAATCCTTGTACCTGAAACCAAATGGAACACAATCGTTTTATAAATCTGCCGCATACCCGGTTACAAAAGGTGCAGTAATTTCTTTTACAAGGTTTTTAGCTGCTTACTGGGGAAATAAAGGAGTCCGTGTAAATACTCTTTCTCCCGGCGGCGTTGAAAATGAACAAGATGAATATTTCATCAGTAATTATTCTAAAAAAACTCCTCTGGGAAGAATGGCCAAACCAACAGATTACAAGGGCGCTTTAATATTTTTGGCAAGTGATGCATCCGATTATATGACTGGTGCAAATCTGATAGTCGATGGAGGATGGACAGCGTGGTAATTGATAAAGAACTTAAAGCAAGAAATGCTCATTTAAAAGATAAGATTGAAAAAATCAAAGTGATCATAACCGATAACGATGGTGTGTTAACTGATACAGGAGTTTATTATTCTGAAAAGGGTGAAGAACTAAAAAGATTTTCTATAAGAGATGGAATGGGGGTTGAACGCTTGAGAAAACATTGTAATATTGAGACAATTATTATGACTGGCGAAAATTCAAGCTCTGTAAAGTCTCGTGCTGAAAAATTAAAGATAGAAGAATATTATCTTGGGATTAAGAATAAAGTAGATGTTCTGGAAGAGGTAAAATTTAAAAACCTAATTACTGAAGAAAACATTGCCTTCATAGGTGATGATGTTAATGATTTAGATATTATGAAGTTAGTTGGCCTTTCAGCTGCACCTGCCGATGCAATGAGTTATGCTAAAGAAGTTGCGGATTTTGTTTGTCAGGCTAAGAGCGGTAACGGTGCTTTCAGGGAATTTGCTGAATTAATTATTGCATTCAAATCAAAAAATTAGCATTTGATAAGAAGTGAACAATTTTCATTTTACTAAATGAGGAAAGAATGAAAATTAAAAGGGAAGTAAAAGTCGGAAATAGATTCATAGGTGATAATCATCCCGTATTTGTAATTGCAGAAATTGGGATAAATCATAATGGTTCTTTGGATATAGCTAAAAGAATGATTGACGGAGCAAAGAGAGCAGGATGTGATGCGGTTAAATTTCAGAAACGAACACCGGAAATTTGCGTGCCGAAAGACCAGTGGAATATAGAAAGAGATACTCCTTGGGGCAGAATGACTTACATTGATTACCGTCATAAGGTAGAATTCGGAAAAGATGAATATGCTGAAATTGATCGATTCTGTAAATCAATAAACATAATATGGTTTGCAAGCTGTTGGGATCTGGAAGCTGTAGATTTTATCGAACAGTTTGATCCGGATCTCTACAAGACTGCTTCTGCTTCACTAACAGATTATGATTTACTTGAAAGGCATCATAAACTAAACAAGCCTGTGTTAGTCTCCACAGGCATGTCCACAATGGTCGAGATTGAAAAAGCAGTCGATATATTCGGATTCGATAATCTACTTATTGCACATTCAACATCATCTTATCCCTGTAAATATGAAGAATTAAATCTGAAAATGATTAAAACTTTAAGAGAAAAATATCCTGTTCCTCCGATAGGTTACTCAGGTCATGAAACAGGCCTCTCCCCTACCTGGGCAGCAGTTGCTCTTGGAGCCAACTTTGTTGAAAGACATATTACATTGGACCGCGCAATGTGGGGAACAGATCAGGCTGCTTCTGTTGAGGTTGATGGATTTTACAGGCTAGTCCGGAATATTAGAGATATTGAAACTGCATTGGGGGATGGAATAAAAAAAGTCTACGATAGTGAACAAAACTCTATAAAAAAACTACGCAGGGTAAAATAAATTATTAATATGAATTTTCATTTAGAAATGAACCAGACAAATATATTTGAAAATATCTATAATGGCATAATTAATTACTTTACCGGACTTTCATCTCCTGAACAATATTCTATGATTATTATTGTAGGATTTTCAATCCTGTTTATAATTCTTGAGAGAATATTTCCCTATAACAGGGGACAACGCGTATTCCGCGAAGGATTTTTTAATGATCTTGCACTATATAGTATAGCACAAAGTTATATCCTCGGGATTATCATCTTCAGTTACATAATCCAAACTATCGATGATACTACAGGATTATCTCGTTTGCATCTTTTTACCGATATACCCATCTGGATACAGTTGATCTTTTTTACAATTACTCATGATTTATACATTTACTGGATGCACAGATGGCAGCACAAAAACAAATTCCTTTGGCGCATACACGAAGCACATCATTCACCGAAAAAGGTTGATTGGCTATCTGGTTCTCGTTCACATGCTATTGAAATTCTCATTAATCAAACTGTAGAATTTCTTCCTATTGTTTTGTTAGGTTCACCTGTTGCAGTTGTCGCTTATAAAGCTGCAATCAGTGCAGTTTGGGGAATGTATATTCATTCAAACCTGAATGTTAATACAGGTAATCTTCAAAAAATAATTAACGGACCGGAAATGCATAGGTGGCATCATAGTACAGGAAAAGGAAGAAACAGGAATTTTGCAACAAAACTAGCTATCTGGGACTGGCTTTTTGATACTGCTTATTTTCCCGATTATAAAAGTGAAGAATATGGTTTGAAGACTTTCTTTCCGGCTAACTATATAATGCAAACTTTTTATGCATTCAGAAGTTTTAAGAAAAAGAAAAAGCTGCAAAGCCAGGAAATGAATTGAAC
This sequence comes from bacterium BMS3Abin03, assembly GCA_022340715.1. Taxonomy (GTDB): domain Bacteria; phylum Bacteroidota; class Ignavibacteria; order Ignavibacteriales; family Ignavibacteriaceae; genus BMS3ABIN03. Next base: position 11,681 of record JAJDNK010000242.1, read on the forward strand.
TAATAAATCTTTCCTTATAATCAGATTTTAATTAAAGATTCTGTTTATTGAATTGACTTTGTGTATTAGAAATACAAAGGGGAATGATTAAATATTTTCAAGAAGATATGATTGATTACTCACATAATATTCCTGTTCCCATTCAAGGTATGCATCTATTTTTTTAAGCTCTTCTTCATTAACAATTTCAACGATCTTTTTTATTTCTTTTTTATTTGATTTACTTCTGTTTGGTGAAGAGTCTTTGTGATCATTTCTAGTTCTTATTTCAAAATTATCCATTTTACCTTTATGCCTTTATAATTGTTTACGGTAATTTAACAGATAACTAATACAAGCGTGTTAAAAAATTTTTAAATTATTATTAAAAAATAGGAAAGTGTAATAAGTAGATATGATAAAGAGACCACCTATTTTTTCTGAGAAACATATTTTATTACGTCTGCCTTTTCGATAGTAATCAAACCTCCGCAATTAGCTTTTTCAAAAATTTTATCCAACTCAGGCATAAATTTTTCTATCTTATCAATTTCATCAACAATTTCTATTATTAAGGGCATATCTTCAGAAAGTCTCAGGATTTTAGCTGTATGAATTCTGCTGCTCCCACCAAATCCCATAATGCCTTTAAATACTGTTGCTCCCGCCAAACCGGATTTTCTTGCTTCCAAAACAATCTTTTCATAAACAGGAATGGAATGAGATTTATCACTTTCACCTATAAAAATTCTTAAAAGTTTTGCATCGCCTTTAATCTGCATAAATCATCCAATTAGTTTTGTTACTAAATACGCTAAAAATACTCCTATTAAACATAACATAAGATTCAACAAAATGTTTATAGAACCCAGTAAATATTGTGTTTCACGAAAAAGGTTCATTGTTTCGAAGGAAAATGTTGAAAATGTAGTAAATCCACCACAAAATCCAACAGTTAAAAACAATCTAAGCTGAGGAGATAATAATTCCCTATCATTAAAATAAAACATTAAAATTCCAAGAATAAAGCTTCCTGTCACGTTAACTACTAACGTTCCATAAGGAAAATTCTCTGAAAATATTTTGAAAATAACATTTGAAATCCAATATCTAAATGTTCCACCGATTGCAGCACCAATACCTACTAAGATGTAATTAATCATAAACGATAGTTTTATTATTAAGTAATATCCCTAATCAATTATCCAATCATTAATTAAATCGATTGCTTTTAGTATATTCCCGCAATAATATTCTAAAAATTCGTCATTTACCTGATTCTTAGAATTCAGCATCTCTGCAGCAGAAAGAGCTTTAACACCATCAAAATCTACATATGCTATTCTTGCTGTTAATTCTTCAGATGGCATTCCAAATTCTTTTCCGGGTAATATGGCAACTCCTGTTTCCTGGAGGAGTCTGTCACAAAGCTGAACGCTATTCCTGATTTCCTTATTCCTAAGTTTTCTTTTATACTTATAAAAATCAGCAAAAAGATAAAATGCTCCGTCAGGCGATGGACAATAAATTTCATTTTCATTAAGCTTTTTAGCTATTTTATTTCCTAACTTGTTTAAAATCCATCTTGATCGCCACAAATAATTTTCGATATATTCACCACGCTTAAAAGCCCGAACAGCGGCATATTGAATGGGAGCACTTGTGGAAGTAAAAGTTTCACTTGCCATTACAGCCATTGAATTTAACAGCCATTGCAAAGAATCAGGAAATATAAATGTTCCAAGACGCCAACCTCCAGCTCCACACCATTTACTTATTCCGCTGCTTATTATTGTTCCTTCATTATAAAATTTAGCAATAGAAACGTGTTTTCCTTTATGATTCAATTCACCATAAATTTCATCAGATAGCAGAATTATTTTATGATCTCTAGCAACCGATGCAATTGATCTTAATTCTTCAGTAGAATATGTAACTCCAACAGGATTAGAAGGATAATTTAAAATAACAATTCTGGGTCTGTGGGGATCATCATAACAATGAGCTTCCAATTCTTCCGCAGTTAATCTCCATTTGTTTTGTCTTAAAGTCGGTATCCATCGTACATGTCTTCCGATAATTTGAGCTTGTGGTGCATAAGAAACCCAGCTTGGTGTTGGAATTATCAAATCACCATAGTAAACATATTGAAGAAGGAACATTAACTCTTTAGAACCAGGTCCAATCAGAACTCCTCCCGGTGAATAACAGATATCCTGATTCTTGCAGTAATAATCAGCTACCGCTTCTCTAAGTTGTGGTAATCCTTTAACAGGCAGATAATCTTTTTGATATGCATTTACTTTTAATTCATCGACGACAGGTTGAGGAACAGGAAAAGGTGATTGGCCAAGACCAAGTTTGTATACTTGCCTTCCTGCTTTTCTCAGTTCATTACTTTTCTCGTTGATGTATAATGTGGCAGATTGATGTAATCCTCTTACATTAAGATTAAGATTAACATCAGGAATATTATTATTGTTCATTAATCCTATATTCTTTAGAACTTAAAAATAATGATTGTTAAGTTCTAAATTCAATATCAATAAACAAATAATATTCTAATTATCTTACAAGCATCATTTTACCGGATACTTGTTTGTTTGAGACCTGAAGATTATAAATATATACCCCGCTCGCTACGGGATTTCCTATATCGTTTTTACCATTCCATTTGGTCAGGTAATTCCCGCCAGATAAATTCTCGCTTACTAAAGTTCTGATAAGTTTCCCCTGTATATCGTATATACTTAAAGTTACATCGCTGTTTGTTAGGTCGTAAGGAATTGTAAATGAGATAATCGTAGACGGGTTAAAAGGATTTGGATAATTTCTTATCAATAGTTCATTTGTCGGTATAACCTGATTTTCGTCCCATTTCACAGAAGTCAGAAGACTTCTTCCCTCACCTTTCGAATTGCCTGTGGAATCTGCCAAATAGATTTTTACCCAGTCAGGTCTTAATCCTTCTTTTAAATAAGTTGAAGACCATTCTTCATCATTCAATCTTAAAAAATTAGTAGTAGTATATTCATAGTAACTCATTACAGGCCCTATGAATGCTGTCTTTTTACCCAGGTGATTTCTCGTGATCAATACCTCCAAATTCATCGGACCAGTACCAACATGTGTTATTGCACCTAAATAACTTCCAGCACAATCGGTTGGTGTTGTATGAATATCTGCAACAATGAAATTGCTTTTTAATAAACCGTCCTTGTCACTCATAGCATCGTTGTAATACAGTCTCGGATACCAACCTGTAATTACTTTTCCACATACTGGTACTATGGAAAGCATAGACTGTAAAAATGATATTTCTTGTTCTGTAAATTCCGTTCCGCTTAGTTCTTTTTCAGAAATAATTTGTAATGTATCTGCTGTAGAAGAAAAATGATTGAAGTAATTAATTATATTAGTTTTAATCCATTCATCGGGAAAGTTGAGAGTATTAAAGTAATTGGTAGCATTATCACAAATTATTTTCAAACTGGAATAAAATTCCGGGAAAGGTTCAACAAAACTGTATGGATATAAACATCCAACTCCACCAGTATAAGATTGTTTAGCATACAATAGATTATCGTGACGCAGTTCCGTCCAAGAAGATAATTGCGTATTCATTTTCTGTTGCCAATACGCTGCTGTTTGCATAAAATCAGGTAATTTACTTCGATCTGAGGGTGGATTTAATTTTCTCAAAGTATTTAGCCACGAGTTATATAAAGTGCTTTCCCAGAAATCAGTTTTATAATTATCTATAAGATATCTTAATGCAGCAATATTGCTTGAATAGTAATATGATTCCAATTCATCAACTAATAATTGCGCAGAAGCATCATTACCAAGTGAAAAAAGAACATCTAGCGTTGATGGAAATAATCTGCAAATTTTATCGCCAAGATATTTTATTCTATCATATACAACCGAGCCTGTAACATATGAATCAATCACAAACCGCTGTCCAAACAACATAAACGATGAAGCCGGAATAATTGAATCAGGAAGCATCGGATCACTAAATAAAATCTGAGACAGGATTAATTGATACGCAAATGATTGATTTTTTAGTGTATCCTGGAATTCAACTAACTTTAAACTATCTAAAAGTTGATTAGCACTATTTAAAGTTACAGCATTTTTTAAATAATCAAGATCCGGTAAAGTTACATTATCAGACTCTCCAACGAAAAACTTTAAAACATTCTCCATCTCTTCATATTGAGATTCTACACCAGCCAAATCAAATAATTCATTAAATAACATTGCATCTATTGTTTGCCTTTGAATATCTTCAAATGTTTGAGGCGGACATATACCACCACTCTCAGATGGAGCAAGTAAATACAATTCAATTCTACCAAACCACATCATTGTTTTGAAATATCCTTCGAGTGAAATTTGTGTAGTTCCGTCATCTACGTAATGTCCTCTTGGCTTAAACTGGCTCCAATCTACCATCCTACAATTATTAGAAAAAAGTATTGATTTCTCTGCGTTTTCTCTGCCAATTGCTGATAGAATCGTATCTATTATTTCCTGATTATCACTATAATAAGGACTTACACTCTCCTCCAGAAGAATTAAAGGAACAGTTACATAAACATCAACATCTTTCAGCATAGTTAGCATTTCATCAGAATTACTATAGTTGCTAACTAATTGAGGAAACGAATTTTTTAATGAACGTAGTATTTCTTTGAGTCGATCCAGTAATAAACCTTTTTCCATGTCCTTGAGAATTCTGTCGTATGAAATATGAAATGCATGTAGTATCGCATCTGTGGAAATAAAAACAGGCAAATCCTTTTGATAAATATCTATTAAAGCTTCACCACAAGAGACATTTGAAAGTCTTTCACTTACCATAAAACCATATTTATTGATAAGTGATTTTTCATATCCCGTAAGATTATAGTGAATGTTTATACTGTCAAAGTATAATACATTCTCCGTACCACTGTTTATCTCACCAACAAATTTATTTGCCGGATACAACTGAAGTAAATCTTCGGTTGACATATTTTGATGAGTACTCAGAAATACTTTATAGTCATCTATATTAAAGTCTTGAGCAAAACTGTTACTTAATAATAAAACAGAATAGAAAATAGTTGCGCAGAAAGAGATTAAGTCCCGCATCGCTTACCTCTTTTTTATTTGCAAATTAATAAAGATAGTTTATACTGTCAATATTTAAGTATGTACCAAATAAAAAAGCCCCGGTAAATATACCGAGGCTATTGTGACCCCAAGGGGATTCGAACCCCTATTACCGCCGTGAAAGGGCGAGGTCCTAACCATTAGACGATGGGGCCTTTTCGAGTAAAAGTTATCAATTTAGAACGAACAATTACTTCTATGAATTGTTAATTATTTATTCTTAACTTGTCCACTAAAGTAACCGCAAAATTAAATTCCCATTTGGGTGAACGATGGGATTTGAACCCATGACCTTCTGGGCCACAACCAGACGCTCTAACCAACTGAGCTACGCCCACCATAAACACAAAAAACAACAATCAAAATTCAAATAACAAAATTATTTTTCTAGATTTTGATTTTTAATAATTGCAATTTTATCAAGTACGCCCGAGTGGATTCGAACCACTAACCCTCAGCTTAGAAGGCTGATGCTCTATCCGATTGAGCTACGGGCGCTTCTAAACAATTTCGCAAAGAACAAGATTTAAAAGTTAAAAAACAAATCCGAATTCTGTTTATTTTACACTTAATTTTAACAATGTCGGGGCGGCAGGATTCGAACCTGCGACCTCCTGCTCCCAAAGCAGGCGCGATAACCGGACTACGCTACGCCCCGTTATATAACAAAAATAAATTTTCAATAACTAAGCAAAAAAATATACTTACCATCAATCCGATAATAAGTATATTTTTGAAAAAATAAAGAACAAATATATATCAACAATATCTAAAAACCAACATCAACTCGTACTTAATAAGTATAGATTCAAGGCACACATACTGAATCAGGACTAATTTTTAAGTGTATTATTTCTTGGCTAAATTTGATAATTAAAAGAATAGCGCTATTTGAATGATTCTACCCTGGTTTATTGCAAAAAAATATGTCTTTTCAAAAAAGGATTCGAAGTTCATTAATTTCATATCGGTTATTTCTATAGTTGGTATTGCACTTGGAGTAGCTACCTTAATTATTGCGTTAAGTGTATTAAATGGTTTTGAAAAGACTTTAACAGATAAGGTAGTCAATTTTGATTCCCATATAAAAATAACCTCATTTCAAAATGTACTGCCCGACTACAAAACTACATTACCCAAATTAGAAAATTACCTGGAAGATTTTGATCCGACTATTGTTCCGTTTGCATCAAAACTTGCAATAGTTGGTAAAGGAAGAATAAAAGAAGGACTCAACTTAATTGGAATGAGTAAGAACTCACCTAAACCAGCATTTATTCGTGACATTGTAAAAGGTAAATTTCTACTTTCTGATTCTAATTCCAATTTAATTGTGATAGGTAAAAATCTCGCCAATAAATTATTTTTAAATGTTGGTGATGAAGTCACAGTTTTTGCACTCAACAATGATCAAATCCCTTCTCCTACGAATTTACCAAACATAGAAAAATTTAAAGTTTCCGGAATCTTTGAAAGTGGTATGTCAGAATATGATGATATGTATGCTTATATCGGATTAAAAACTGCTCAAAAACTTTTTGGAATCGGTGATAACATAACAGGTTATAATATCAGGCTTGGTGATATTTCGAAATTAGATAGTCTGGCAAATTTTCTTTCTAAAAAACTTAGATATCCAAATTTCGTTAGAACTGTTTATCAGTTACACAATAATATTTTTACGTGGATTGATCTGCAGAAAAAACCTATTCCTATAATCTTGGGATTAATAATTATTGTTGCTGTTTTTAATATTATTGGGACTTTATTAATGGTTGTACTTGAAAAAACCAATTCGATCGGAGTTCTTAAATCTTTGGGAGCAAAACGAAAGCAGATAGTTGGTATTTTCATTATTCAGGGGATTACACTTGCCATTGCAGGTATAATTCTCGGCACTGCTCTTGCCACACTACTTATGGAATTACAACTAAGATTTGATATAATAAAAATTCCTTCTTCTGTTTATTTTATGAGTAAGGTTCCAATCCAGATAAATAGTGATATTTATTTCCTTGTTTCAATTACGACCTTTGTACTTTGCATATTAGCATCAGTTATTCCAAGTTTCATCGCATCGCGTATTCGCCCAATAGAATCGTTGAGGTTTAACTAATGCTTTTCGAAACCTTCATCGCAAAAAGATATTTAGTTTCCAAGCATAAGATAAATTTTATTACCATAATTTCGTTCATTTCCATTGCAGGAATAACAATTGGTGTTGCAGCATTAATAATTGTACTTTCTGTATTCAATGGATTCGGCAGTCTTGTTACGAAATATCTTATGAATTTTGAACCTCACCTACGTGTTCAGGTCGTATCTGAAGAAGGTGCACAAAACGTTCAAAACGTTTCTGAACAGTTAAATAAAACCCAATATGTAGAAGCTTATACGCCGTATGTGAAAGGTAAAGTGCTCGCTTATAATGAAGGATTAACAAATGTTGTAAATCTGAAAGGAATCGATCCGAAATTGTCCGATCAGGTTTACAATATCAAATCAAACATTATCTATGGTGATGATAATATAGAATCACAAAGGTCTTTACCAAAGGTTATTCTCGGACTACAGCTCGCTGTTAAAATGCAGGTTTCAGTTGGAGATACTCTGGTACTTGTTTCCCCTGCAAATATTGAAAAGGCAATCACCCAGTTATCAATGCCTCTAGTAAAAAAGGTTATCATCACAGGAATTTATAGTTCAAACAATAACGATTATGATGAGACCTATATAATAAGTAATATTAAATTTGTACAGTATCTTCTAGGTTATGGCAATCATATCCAGGGATATGAAATCAAGCTGAAGGATGCGGATGAATCATTTATAACTCAAAAACTTTTAAGAGAAAAGCTTAATTCAAAATATTATAGTGTAAATACCTGGTACGATTTCCACCAGGAATTGTATTCCGTTATGAAAATAGAAAGGTGGACTGCTTATATAATTCTATGCTTGATTATAGCAGTTGCAACGTTTAACATTCTTGGTTCTTTATCAATGTCTGTGATAGAAAAAAGAAGAGATATCGGGATTTTAACAGCAATGGGCATAAATCAAAAATCAGTAATAAAAATATTTATGTTTGAAGGAATTTTGATCGGGATTATCGGCACTTTGCTTGGAATTGCCATCGGTTATTTAGTGTGCTATCTTCAAATTAAATATAACCTTTATCCTTTGAATCCCGCACAGTACAAAGTTAGCGGATTGCCGGTAGATATGAGAATCGGTGATTTTTTCTACGTAAGCGGAGCTTCGATGATATTAACATTTTTAGCAGCTCTTTACCCGGCAAAAAAAGCCGCTAAAGTTAATCCTTTAGAAGCAATAAAGTGGGAATGACGTTAGTTAAAAATCCAACTTCGCAAATGCTGCGATGGACAAGTTAAATATGAAAATTCTTTAACAACCATGAATAATATTCTTAGAGCAGAAAATCTTTTCAAATCTTACAGGATGAACAAAAATGTTAACCTGGAAGTACTGAAGAATGTTTCGATTGAAATCGAACCAAATAAAATTTCTGTAATAGTCGGAGCTTCAGGTGCCGGAAAAAGTACATTACTTCATATACTTGGAGCATTAGATAGACCTGATTCCGGAAAGATATTTTACGAAAACGAAAACATTAATAGCTTATCGGATGAAAGACTTGCAAATTTCAGGAACAAGAACATAGGATTCATCTTTCAATTCCATCATCTTCTTCCCGAATTTACAGCTTCAGAGAACGTAGCAATTCCACAAATGATAAATGGAAAATCCTTAAAAGAAGCAACAATAAAAAGCAAGCAGTTATTAGAAGCAGTGGGATTATCAGAAAGAGTAGAACATAAACCTGCAGAACTTTCTGGCGGTGAGCAGCAACGTGTTGCTGTTGCAAGAGCATTGGCAAACGACCCACAAATAATATTCGGAGACGAACCTACAGGTAATCTCGATTCAGCAAATAGTGAGTCAATTCATAGATTGATTTTGGAATTACGTGAAAGGTTTAATATGACCTTTGTAATTGTTACTCATAATTCAAATCTCGTAAAACTTGCAGACAGAGTTTACGAAATAAAAGACGGCACCATTAACGAAAATTCTATTTCTTAATATCCCTTTAATTTTTGTTTATATTTGATAAATAATCAAACATCAACCTGACACCGTAACCAGTCATATAAGTTTTTGAATAATTATTTGTATCGCTTGGAAATGCAGGACCCGCTATATCTAAATGTGCCCATGGAATTTTTTCATCAACAAAATGTTCTAAGAACTTTGCTGCAGTAATAGCCCCTGCCCACCTGGGACCAGTGTTATGAACGTCAGCAACTTTACTCTCAATTAGCTTATTGTAATCATCCCACATAGGCATTCGCCAGACCCTGTCATAGGTATTCATTCCTGATTTATAAAGAGCGTCGGCCAGTTTATCATTCTTAGTAAATAATCCAGATGCAACTGATCCAAGTGCAACAACACAGGCACCTGTAAGTGTAGCAAAATCAACAATAATATCAGGTTTTTGTTTTGAAGCATAATCTAATGCATCCGCAAGAATCATTCTTCCTTCTGCGTCAGTATTATCCACTTCAATAGATTTACCGGAAGCTGTAACAACTATATCCCCAGGGCGCATTGATTCACCTGAAACCATATTTTCAGCAGCAGGAATAACACCAAGAATTTCTACCGGCAATTTTGCTTTTGCCACGGCTAGCATAGTCCCGGCAACTAAAGCAGCTCCTGACATATCAGCTTTCATTTCACCCATATTGCTTGCCGGTTTTAATGAAATTCCACCCGAATCAAATGTTACTCCTTTTCCAACTAATGCAATCTTTTTTGTTTTTTTCTTCCCTTTAGGTTTTGTTCTCGGCTTATAATTCAGGATAACCAAACGAGGTTTGTTGTTACTGCCCTGCCCTACTGCAAGCAAACCACCCATCTTTCTTTTCTTCAATTCTTTTTCATTAAAAACAGTTACACGAATTCCAGCATCTCTCAATTTAGATTTTACCTTATTTGCGATATCTGATGGTCTTAAAGAATTTGCAGGTTCGTTCTGAAGTTCTTTCGTGAAATAAACACCTTCCATTAATAATGTAACTTTTCGAGTAGATTCCTTTAACAACTTTTCATTGTCAGCGTAGAGCAATACTGTCAATTTTTTCAGGGCCTTTTTCGACAGCTTATATTTATCAAACTTATAATTACCAAGCATCAAACCTTCAATAAAAGTTTGGTAAAAATGAGCTTCATTCTCAAAATGGTTTTTAAATGCTTTATAAGATGGAATGAATATATGCAGATTTTGTAGTTCTTCTCCTTCCAGACTTTTTATTATGCCAGCAAGATGATTTCTGAAAAAATCAGATGTAAAATCTTTGTTTATTTTTACCTTGCTTAATATAATTGCATCCGGTTTTCCTGATGGTTTTGAGATTCGGATTTCCGATCCGTTTTCCGCTAAGAAATTCTTCTTTTGTAACGAAGATAATTTTATATTAAATATCTTTTCAAGATTATTAAGACTCCCGGATAATTTCTTTTCTTCTATTAGATATTTAACGCTAATAGATAAAGGTTTGTATATTATTTTTTTACCGGCAGCTTTAATTTGCAGTTTAAACATTTTACTCCTGATAGTTATTTTTTAAAAATTCTACCGCTGTATTAAGAATATTATTCATTTCTTTTTCCATTGATAAATCAAAAAATCTAACACCTGCTGCATTTATGTGTCCTCCACCTCCGAACTGCGCAGCTAATTTATCAACCGGAATATTCCCTTTTGATCTGAAACTTATTTTGAATCCTTTTTTAAGTTCAATAAAAAGCATTCCCATTACTATATTT
>JAJDNK010000244.1 GCA_022340715.1 bacterium BMS3Abin03
TTTTTATACATCTTGCAAAAACTAAAACATTCTCAAGAAAGGTTGTGCAGTCGAGTCCGGTTAAATTGATTACTAATTGTTCTTCTCCTTCTTTTTCTATAGCGTGAGCTTCATAATCAGTTCCAATAAAACTTTTACCGATTTCAACAATCACTTTTCCGATTGGCTGTGTTGAGAGGCTTTCACTTACCGCAAGTTCAAATTTGGATTTACAGATTTCTACATCTTTATCCGAAAAAATCTGTGCTTCAACATTAATAGAGAGAATTACTAAAAAGGAGAGTAAAGATCTGTAAACTGTTCCATTTGTCATTTCACATCTAACATCTTACATCAAATAATATCTTCGTCTTCGGGAAGAGCGGCGAATTCTTCAATCTGTCGAGCTTTGGCAAGATTTTCAAATCGCGCATATTTTTTCATAAAAGCAAGTCTAATCTCCCCTGTTGGACCATTTCTTTGTTTACCTATTATTAATTCGGCAACATTTTCAGTGGGACTACCATCTGGAAAACTTTCTATCTTGTATATTTCTGGTCTATTCAGAAACATGACTACATCTGCATCCTGTTCAATTGAACCTGACTCTCTTAAATCTGAAAGCTGGGGTCTTTTATCAGTTCGTGTTTCAACTGCTCTGTTCAACTGGGCGAGTGCAATAACCGGGATGTTCAGTTCTTTAGCTAAAGATTTCAGCGAACGTGAAATATGTGAAATCTCTCTTTCACGGCTTTCTGAATTAGCAGGTCCCTGCATTAACTGAAGATAATCAATGATGATCATACCAACGTTTTTCTCTACCTTTAATCTTCTTGCTTTTGCCCTGATTTCAAGAACTGTTTGTGCAGGAGAATCATCCACATATAATGGTGCCTCTATTAAACGATGAGCATTTTTACTTAGCTTTACACCTTCTTCGTTTGGGAGTTTTCCTGTCCTTACAAGATGAGCATCCAATTTTCCTTCGGCACAAAGTAAACGGATGATAAGCTGCATCGTGGACATTTCAAGACTGAAAATACCAACAGGAACATCGTGATCGACAGCAGCGTTACGGGCTAACGTTAAAGCAAGTGCAGTTTTTCCCATCGAAGGTCTTGCCGCAATAATTATAAGATCGGATTTCTGAAATCCACCAAGAATTTCATCAAGTTCATAAAACCCTGTTGGAACAGAAAACTTTTGAGTGGTCTGGGAATGAATTGCTTCAATATATTCCAGCGCATCTCTAACAGCTCTGTCCATTCCCTGGTAAGATTGCGTAAGATGACTTTCGGTTATTTCAAAAATCTTTCTTTCCGCCTGATCAAGAATATCAAAAGCATCATTGGTGCCTTCGTAAGCAGCTTGTGCAATTTCGTGCGAGCTTGAAATTAAACCACGCAGTATTTGTTTCTCAAGAATGATTTTCGAGTGATACTCTATATTTGCAGCAGATGAAATATTCTGTGATAATTTACTGAGATAAACTGCACCTCCGGCTTCATCCAACTGTTCTCTTTTCTTTAATTCCTCATAAAGGGTAACCGTATCAATTGGTTCTCCGGACTCAAATAATGACAACATTGCCTCAAAAATCAATCTATGTGTAGAAAGGTAAAAACTCTCCGGTTTCAGCAATTCCAGCGCTTTCGGAACAGCTTCCTTCTCTATCATCATTGCACCGAGAACAGAGGCTTCAATTTCAGGAGCGGCTGGTGGTTTTACTCCTGCAGGAATGATTTGATCAGTCTGGTTATTTGATTTCCGGGTCTTCGCCATTAAGATTCTTTATTTCAACTCTCAGTAATAAAATTGAATTGGAATGTGAAATTACAAATCATACTTTCAATTAAAAAGCTAATTAAAAAAATTCTAAGTGTAAAGAGAGTCCAAAAAAAATAACTGGGTGAATTTAATGAAAGAAAATTTGATGGGAATTCAAATAGTATTTTCTTTAATTATTTGGTCTAAAATATTACCTAAATTAAAGTAAGATGGTTTGGATTTCGAAATATCAACAACCAAATTAAGATTATTTAATCTATATTTTATTGCTGGAAATGAACAATGATAAAGATTGCTCAATCTGTGTATAATATTGTTAAACATTCCTTTACTATAATCATTATTATCCAAATAAATGATTCCAACATTTCGATTTATTCCAAGTTCTTTTTGAATTTTAATTAGAGCTTGCTTGAAAGTATTTCGAGGCATAAGAACCGCCGCAGAAAATGCATTTGCCTGCCATTCTATCTTGTTTCGTACAGACATATCTGTATGTGGTTTGATGAAAAAATGTTTAGCCTTATCCTTAGAAAAATTTACATATTTTTTATGATCATCAATGATTTTTCTTTTCGTATGAAGGAAAACATGTCCTAATTCATGTGCTAAAACAAAGTAGAATTGCGGATCTTCTGGAGTTAGCGACTTATCTAATAAAATTAACTTCTGATTAAAAATTGTTTTACCTAGAATCCGTTCATTTCGTCCAGTTCCAAGACTACGCGAAAAATCAATATTTAGTTTACTATTTTCTACGAGAGATTTAGTAATTTTTAATAGTGGTGTGCTCTGTGGAGTTCTAAGTAGAATAGGATAATATATGTGTAAAAATTGTTCAGTTATTGTTTCGATGTTTTCCCAAGATAAATAGGGTACGCCGTGTTTATCATAATTAATTGTTTTAAAATAATTTTTAATCTTTGAATACTTTTCGATTTTACGATTTTCCAATTCTCGATCAAACATTAATCTCAACTTATTTTCATTTAATTCCTTCAAGTATTTTACTCAAGTAATAATTTTTCTAAAGATTAAAGTCGTAATTTATCTGCTGTAATATCAAACCAATTGGAAATTAAAAAGTTTTATCAAAGAATCAAACGGAGAAACCAAATTTAACATTCAAAAATTTATTGTAATATTTTATAAACAAAATAACCGTTCTTACATTTACCTTGAAGTTAATCCACCTAACTAAATGTAGGTGTTAATCTTTTTGCATTAAATTATTTGAAAACCTATAATCCGTTACGGATTTACATATATCTAAATTTTTGTTATTATTAAAAACAATTAAACCTGTTTGAATAAAAAGGATATTTATGAAAAAGATCGATTTGAAGACTTTAGAGAGAAAAATTGTTGTAAGACTATTAAAAATTGAGGATTACGATCAGCTTGTTAAGCTGCAGGAATTATGCTTTCCCGGGATGAAAACCTGGACAAAGGAGCAAATTCAAAGTCAGCTTGACATATTTCCCGAAGGACAAATTTGCATACAGCTTAATAAAAAATTAGTTGCTTCAAGCAGCAGTCTTATTGTCGATTTCGATGTTTACGATGAAGGAGACGACTGGAAAAAGCTTAGCGACTCCGGTTATATAACAAACCACGATCCTGATGGCGAAACACTTTACGGCATTGAGATTATGGTTCATCCCGATTACCGGGGTTACAAGCTTTCAAGAAGATTGTACAGTGAGCGCAAGAAACTTGCAGTTGAAAAGAATTTAAAAAATATAGTAATAGGAGGAAGAATACCGGGATATAAAAAACATCAGAAAAAAATAACTGCACGCGAGTATGCACAAAAAGTTATGGACAAAAGATTGTACGATCCTGTACTTACGGCTCAATTAGCAAATGGTTTTATTCTGAAAAGAATTGTTCCCGCCTATTTGCGAACTGATGAGGAGTCAGGAGGTTTTGCAACTTTACTTGAATGGTCGAATATAGATTACGTTCCGCCAAAAGGAAAAAAAATAATCCCATCAAAAAAAGTAAGAATCTGTGCAGTCCAGTTTCAGATGAGAGAGCTCGATAACTTTGATGATTTCGCTCAACAGTGTGAATATTTCACTGATGTGGCTTCAGGCTACAGATCGGATTTTATACTTTTCCCGGAAATTTTCACACTTCAGTTGTTATCATTCCTGCCAAATGAAAGACCGGGAACAGCTGTGCGCAAACTTGCAGAATTCACACCGCAATATCTCGAACTTTTTTCCAATCTAGCAATTAAATACAATATAAATATCATCGGGGGTTCTCATTTCACACTTGAAGAAGATTCACTTTACAACATTGCATACCTTTTCAGAAGAAACGGAACGATTGAAAAGCAATACAAGATTCATATTACGCCTAATGAAAGAAGATGGTGGGGAGTAAAGCCCGGCAACAAAATAGAAATGTTTGAAACTGATGCAGGAAAAATAAATATACAAATCTGTTATGATGTTGAATTCCCTGAACTTAGCAGAATTGCAGTAGCTAAAGGAGCGGAAATTATTTTTGTTCCATTTTGCACCGATGAAAGATATGGTTACCTGCGTGTTCGTAAGTGTGCCGAAGCCCGCTGCATCGAGAATGGTGTGTTCACTGTTATTGCAGGAAATGTTGGCAACCTGCCGTTTGTAGAAAATATGGATATTCAGTATGCGCAATCGGGTATCTATACTCCGTCAGATTTTATGTTTTCCCGCGATGCAATTGCAGCAGAGTGTACACCTAATGTTGAAACAGTTGTAATACATGATGTCGATCTCGAACTACTTAAGAGACATCGTTCGAACGGAAGCACATTAAACTGGTACGACAGGAGACAGGATCTTTACGAAGTTATTCTCAAAAAGTAAAGAAATGGGACGATCCCTTGAATCGCCCCTACACACCTTATTTCAAAACCATTAATTTCTTAGTGCTTACAAAATCTCCTGCCTGCAATCTATAAAAATATACACCGCTGGGAAGTTTACTCGCATTAAATTCAACTTCATAACTTCCTGCCTGTTTTTCTTCATTCACCAGGGTTGCAACTTCATTTCCAAGG
>JAJDNK010000271.1 GCA_022340715.1 bacterium BMS3Abin03
CGTCCTTTATCCCTGGAGAATCCGGGAGAAAATAATTTCTCCTTCATTTTATCTTCAATTCCCGATCCTTCATCTCTTATATCAATATGGACACTATCGTTATCCAGTTTAGTGCTTATATAAATGTTAGAATCCGCAATAGAAGAATCGCAAGCATTTCTTACTATCTGGTAAATAGCCATGAACAACTTTCCGCCGTCAATTTTAATATTAGCATCTTCACCAGTTTTTTTATAAAAATTAATATTCCTAGAATCACAATATTCCGCCAGCAGCTCACTTATATTATTTATGTAAGAATTGATACTTAGTTCTTCAGGCTCAAGATCAATTTCCCGCTTGCTGTATTCTAATGTTGATTGAACAATATCCCATAATAAATTTGCCTGCTGTTGCAGCATAGATATAACCGACTTAGCAGTTTGAGAAGTTTCATCTTTACTGAGTATGTAAGAGTACCGGTTAATGAGATCTAAAGGAATAAGAACATTATCCAACAGGAACATCTCCACATTTTTCCCGGATCTTTGTTTTTCCTCTTCAAGGGATTTTTCGTACTTTTTACTTCGTTCAATTGCGATGGCAGCTTGTGTGTTTAATGTTTCCAGGTGCCTGATTTCAATGTCAGAATATGGTTCGTTTTCACGGGCTAATTGCAATACTGCAATAAGTTTCTGTTCATTATTTATGAATGGAATAAATATTATCTTCTTTAAATTTTTATCACCCGGCTGATCGATTTCCTCCGAAAAACGACTATCTTCTGCGGGATTTTCAAAGTTTAATGTTTTTTTCTGCAGTGCACAGGTCCCTGTCAATCCTTCTGAAGTTCTGTAACGTACAACTTTCGCAGTCGTGTTTTCGATGACAAATTTGGACATCTCACTTAAGTCTTCATCAACCAAATAGATTTCTCCAGCGGTTGAAGAGGAAAGAATTTTAGTTTCGTCTATAATTGATTGTAAAGTTTCTGGTAATCCCAGATAATTATTAAAATTGTTAAGTGCTTCGAATATTTTCTTTATATCTACTGGTTCCTGAACATTCTCATCTGTAGCCTCAACCTTTTCTTCCTCTATTACTTTTTCACTTTCAATTAACGGCTTTTCCACTTCAAATATAGTTGTATCATCATCCAGTTCGATATCAAAATCATCATCAATAGGAATTTCTTCCGCTCCGTTTTCTGAATCTTTAGAGACATACGAATCGGTTATTGGATTCTTTTCACGGATTATGCTCGAAATAACATCTGATATTTCATCACTTCCGTTATCGTTATTTTCTTTTTTCTGTTGTTTTGGCAAAGCCGGTCTAAAAGAAATCGGCTTATCCTTATTAGCTATATTTAGCCGGTCATTTGTAACAAGTTCTATTTCAGGAAGGTCCAGCTCTCCATAAAGTTCAATATTACTTTTGATTAGAGTCGTTTTATTTAATAATTTTTCAAGGTTTGCTTTTTCAATCACGTAAAGAAGACACTTGCTATCAGCTACAGCGGAAGAATTTCTTCTTGTTTTATCGAATATCTCTTTTTCACCGAAGAAATCGTTAAAGATTTTATTGCTTATATAGTTATGCGGTAGAAATTTAATCTTTACATCGCCACGAAGCAGCAGGTAAATATAATTTGATTCATCGCCGCTTCGATAGATTACCTCACCTTCATTAAATTCTTTAAAATTTTCTGTGTTTAATAAAGAATCAACGATTGATGCTTCTACACCCGCAAATAATTTATTAAGCTTTATCTCTTTCGAACTTCTGACGGTGGTCATTTTCTTATCTAAAATCATAATTATGATTTTTCAGTTATTAAACCAACGTTTATAAACTATTGCGATTAAAAATAACAATTACAGGTTACAATGGCTAACCGGAAATTTCCGGAACTACAATATCCATACAAATAATGTTAAATTTAAATTTATAATTAGTTATACTTTAGAATCCAATTTAACATTAGTGCATCTCACAAATGGAAGAAACGGAATTAATAGCACTTGCACAGGCAGGTGATAAAAAAGCTCTTGCAAAGCTGGTAAAAAATTACGAGCAGACAATCTACAACTTTGCTTTCAAAATCTGTCGTAATAAAAACAAAGCTGAGCATATAATGCAGGAGACTTTTTACAGCATGGTCAAATCGCTTCATCAATTTGATGGAAATTCCAAGCTGTCAACCTGGCTTTACAGGATTGTTTCAAATCACTGCTTGATGCTGGCAAGAAAACTCAAAAACCGTTCCTTTGTTTCACTCGATGATGACGATAGTCTGTATGATGAAAAATATACTGCCGACTGGAATACTTTACCTTATAAAAGTACGGAGAACGAAGAGCTGAAAGCAATACTTGACAAGGCAATAGAAAAACTTTCACCCGAGTATAGGATGATTTTTCTGCTTCGTGATGTGGAAGGATTATCGACTGAAGAAACGGCTCAGACGACAGAACTTTCGATTGCAGCGGTAAAATCGAGACTACATCGGGCAAGAGCATTTTTAAGGAATGAATTAAACAGGGCATTTCAAAAATGAAAGAACAGAAAGTTACCTGTAAAGAAGTAATGCAGCACATCTGTGAGAGTTTGCGGGAAGATCTCAACTCTGAAAGATGTGTAGCCATTAAAAAACATATCGACGAATGTTCTGGTTGTCAGAATTACATCGAAACAGTTGAATTAACTATCGATTATTATCAGAAGTATAACGTTGAATTACCTGACGATGCTCATGATCGGTTGATGAAATTTCTTGATCTTGAAGATAGCGATTGATTTATTTTTCTCCTGATTTAATAATTAATAACAAACGGACCGAATAATTATGAATGATGTGCATTATTATAAAACTTCTGTAAAATGGGATGGGGGAAGAATCGGAACTTTATCTTCCGAGACTTTAGATTCCTTCAAAGTTACAACACCGCCCGAATTTCCAAAAGGAGTTCCAAATACCTGGTCGCCTGAACATTTATATGTCGCATCTCTGAATACATGTTTGATGACAACCTTTCTAGCAATTGCTGAAAATTCCAAACTTGATTTTATTTCTTTTTCATGTGAGAGCAAAGGAAAGCTGGAAAAGGTTGATGGCAGATTTATGATAAGTGAAGTAGAGCTAATGCCTGAGATAAAGGTAAAAAATGAAAGAGATAAGGAACGTGCCGGGCGGATAATCATAAAGGCGGAAGAGCATTGCCTGATTTCCAATTCCGTTAAAACAAAGATTGTTTTAAGTCCAAACATTATCATTTGAAATTAAGTATTCCAATTATCAATTTATTGAGGTAAACAATGCCAATATTCGAATATCGTTGTAAAGATTGTAAAACTACTTTTGAAATGCTTGTAAAGAATAATGATGAAAATGAAATTATATGTCCGGAATGTAAATCATCGAACAGCAAAAAATTATTTTCCGCATTCAGTACAACAAACAGCACTTCGGTTCAGTCATATAATAGCTGTGCAGGTGGAAATTGCGGTATTGACAGCAACAGTTACGGAAGCTGTGCAAACGGGGCTTGTGGTCTGAATTAATATTTTAAGGAAACCTGATGAGCATCATTAAATTTTTATTTTTGAGTGTCTTTCTTTCTTCTTTCCTGTTTGTCGGTTATTCTCAGAAGTATGATGGAAATTCGATAACTGTTTATCAGCTACGTGAACAAATGAATTCCGATTCAAATCTAGTAATTCTGGATGTGAGAAATAAGAAAGAACTTTCCGATTCTCTCGGACATATTGAAGGAGTAATCAACATCCCTGTTCAGGACTTATCTTCAAGAATACACGAATTAGATAAATATAAGAATGATGAAATTGCTGTGATATGCAGAAGTGGCAGGAGATCGAGTATTGCAACAAAATTGCTTCTTAAAAATGGATTTAATGCGGAAAATGTTTTAGACGGAATGGAAAAATATCACGCAACTGAAAAAGGGAAAAATTAATTTAATTTCCTCTTAGTTCTAAAATTGATAATAGTAGTTACGCAATATCGCCAAATGCCATAATTCCAGCTTGTCCGGAATGCGGGAAATCATAGTTATTAAAGATTCTGGATTAATTTCACTCGCCAGAATAACACTTTGCGTAACTATAGTTAAAAATTACATGCTTCGCTTAATTCTTTTACCAGGCTCAGAGTTTTTGTAAAACCGGTTTTATTTTTATGATCTTCGGTAAGTGCATTTACAACCGCGCTGCCAACAAGTACGCCATCACAGGTTTCCGAAAGCCTTTTTATATCTTCCCCTTTAGAAATTCCGAAGCCTATAAGCATTTTATTTTTCTTAACATTCTGATAGGTAAGTTTAATCCGGTCTAATGAAAATTCATTAAAATTTTTTCTCATTCCGGTTGTACCTACAACACTTACACAATAAACAAAACCATTTGATTTATTATCAATCTTTTTGATCCTATCAACCCCGGATGTTGGCGTGGTAAGTAGGATAACGTCGAGTCCATCAAAATCTTCGGTAATAAAATCATCGTATTCCTCAAAAGGAACATCCGGCAGAATTATTCCATTTGCCCCGCTTGCTTTTGCCGCTTCAGTAAAACTTTTAACTCCCATACTTAAAATGGGATTTGTATAACCCATAAAGACAATCGGTTTATCTGTGTGTTTTCGTATCTGTTCAGCATACTCAATCGTTTTTTGAATTGTTATCCCGTTCATAACAGCCTGGTAAGATGAGTGTTGAATCACCGGTCCGTCTGCAAGAGGATCACTGAAAGGAATTCCAAGTTCAAGCTTATCTGCACCGCCTTCGAGCACACTCAAAGCGAGATCAACGAAATTATCGGGGTCAGGAAATCCGGCTGTAAGATAAATGGAAAGAACTTTTCTGTTTTGTGAGTTTAATTTTGCGATGTATTCGGATAAGTATGACATATATATTAAAGATTGAGTTTGCTGATTATTGTGTTTAGATCTTTATCACCTCTTCCCGAAACATTTAGGATAACGATTTCATCTTTTTTCGTTTCGGGCATAAGCTTTTCAAGGAATGCGATTGCGTGAGCCGATTCAAGAGCAGGAAGAATTCCTTCGAGTTTGCTTAAAGTTAAAGTGGCTTCCAAAGCTTCATCATCTGTTATAGAAAAATATTCTGCCCTGCTTATATCTTTAAGCAGACAATGTTCAGGTCCAACACCCGGATAATCAAGTCCGGCTGAAATTGAATGTACTTCAGCTACCTGACCAAATTCATCTTGCAGCAAATAATTTTTCATTCCCTGGAAAATGCCAACTCGCCCTTTAAGCAAAGTTGCACTGTGTTTACCTGTACCAAGTCCATAACCGGCAGCTTCAACTCCAAGAAGTCTAACATTCTCATCATTTAAAAACGGATAAAATATTCCCATCGAGTTCGATCCGCCGCCGACGCAGGCAACAATGTAATTCGGTAAACGATTTTCTTTCTTTAATATTTGCTCTTTAGTTTCACGACCGATAACCGATTGAAAGTCTCTGACTATCATCGGGTAGGGATGAGGACCAACAACCGATCCGATTATGTAGTGAGTATCTGCAACGTTTGCAACCCAATCACGTATGGCTTCATTGGTTGCATCCTTCAAGGTTCGGCTTCCTGAAGAAACGGGAATAACTTTAGCCCCGAGCATTTGCATTCGGTAAACATTCAGCTTCTGACGTTCAACATCCACTTCACCCATGTACACAACACATTTGATTCCGAACTTTGCGCAGACTGTTGCCGTTGCAACGCCGTGCTGTCCGGCTCCGGTTTCGGCAATTATTCTCGTCTTACCGAGTTTCTTTGCCAATAATATTTGCCCGAGTGTATTGTTGATTTTATGTGCACCGGTATGGCAAAGATCCTCTCTCTTTAAATAGACTTTTGCTTTATTGTAGTGTTCGGTTAATCGTTCTGCAAATGTTAATGGTGTTGGTCTTCCATTATAGTCGGTCAAAAGAGCTTCCAGTTCGTCGAGAAATTCCGGATCATCTTTCATTTTTAAATACATTGTCTCAAGCTCTGCAATTGCATTCATAAGAGTTTCAGGTACGTATTTTCCACCATAAATTCCGAATTTCCCTTTTACATCCGGGTAACTATATTGTTTTTCTGAATTCATTTTATCCTAACGTTTTATCAACAACAGGTGCAAGTTGTTTTAATTTGTTTAATAAATTTTCAAATGTATCAGGAGCTAATGACTGAAATCCATCAGACAAAGCTTCTTCCGGTTTATGATGGACTTCTATCATTAGTCCGTCTGCTCCCGCTGCAATTCCTGCCATCGCCATTGCAGGGACCTTTTCTCCAATTCCAATACCATGAGAAGGATCAACAAGAATTGGAAGATGAGAATATTTTTTAACAACAGGAACTGAGTTCAGATCGAGTGTGTTTCTTGTTGAGGTTTCAAAAGTTCTTATTCCACGTTCGCAAAGAATTATGTTAAAATTATTTTGTGCAGCAATGTATTCTGCACTCAGTAAAAGATCTTCAACTGTTGCTGAAAGACCTCGTTTCAGAAGAACAGTTTTTCCGGTTTTACCAACTTCTTCAAGGAGTGCAAAATTTTGCATATTTCTGGCACCTATCTGAATGATATCGGCAACTTCAGCTACTTCTTTTGTATTGTATGGATTAAGAAGCTCCGTAACTATATTCAGTCCGAATTCTTTTTTCACTTGTGCGAGTAAATCGAGACCTTCTTCCTTTAGTCCCTGGAAAGAATAAGGACTGGAACGTGGTTTAAATGCTCCGGCTCTCAAAAATTGTATTCCTAAATTCTTAAGTATTTCTGCTATCTTAAAAATCTGATCATGATTTTCTACAGAACAAGGTCCGGCGATTATAGTAAGTTCTTTCCCCCCAACCTTGCTTCCATTTATATCGATGACCGTATCTTCTTTTTTCATCTCCCGGCTAACAAGTTTATATTTATGCGAAACCCGAACAACTTCCTGAACGGACTTCATTATTCTGAAATCATCCTCCTTCAGGTTGCTTGTTGAGCCTGTAATTCCTATTGCAAGCTTACTGGAACCAGGTATTTCATGTGCATTACATCCTTTGGCAATAATCTTTTCTTTTATTTTTTCGATATCCTCCCTTGGGGTATCGAGTTCAAGCAGTATCAGCATTTTTTATCCTATACTCGTTTATTTTATTAATGAATTTTATAATTTCTTCATGATTTTTTATTCCCGGAGAAATCTCAAGCGAAGAAGAAACATCAACTCCCGCCGGATTAATTTCATTCATAATAGACTCAATGTTCTCGGAAGAAACACCACCGGCAAGAATAATTCTATTCCTGAATTCTTTCGGAATTTTTTCCCAATTGAATGAAAGCCCAGTCCCGCCATACTCATGGAGACTATGACCGTCAAGTAATATTCCGCAACTGCTGAATGCATTTAGAATCCCAAAATCAAAATCATCGTTTACTCGGAAACCTTTAATAACCGGTAGATTAATGTGATTTAAAAATTCGATGGATTCATTTCCCTGAAGCTGAACAGCGTTTAATCCTGCTGTTTTTGAAATCAAATTAATATTTTCTAATGTTTCATTTACAAAGACTCCAACCTTGTTAATAAAAGGAGAAAGTTTCTCTGAGATTTTCCCCGCATCGTCGGGTTTGATGTACCTTTTACTTTTATTATAAAAAATGAAACCAATTGCATCTACACCTTGTTTTTCACAAACGAGTGCATCTTCAAGTCTTGTGATCCCACAAATTTTAATTCTCATAGATACACCATTCTTTCAACCGTTTTAATGAATCTGTAATGCTTTTTGATCGCATTAAATGTTCACCCACAAGGATTGCATTTGTTCTTGTTGTTTTTAAAAAGTGTATATCATCAAGTGTGCTTATTCCACTTTCTGAAACGAGGATTATTTCTCCGGGTATCTTTTTGCTCAGGCACTCAGTTGTTTTAATATCTACTTTAAATGTTTTTAAGTCCCTGTTATTTATTCCAATTATTTTATTTGTGAAGGTATTGATCTTGTCTAACTGGTTTTCTGAATGAAACTCTAGTAATGTTTCCATCCCAATTTCTTTTGCACAATGCGTCAATTCCTGAATTTGCTGAAACGATAAAGCTTCGGCGATCAACAAAATAACATCTGCCCCATTTGATTTTGCTTCGAAGACCTGGTATTCATCTATTATAAAATCTTTACGAAGGAGAGGAACTGATTTTACTTGCGCTATGTCGTTAAGGAAATTTATATGCCCCATAAAAAATTTTTGATCGGTTAAAACAGAAATTGCATCAGCTCCGGCGTTTGTATATTCTTCTGCAATTTTAAGATGATTGAAATCTTCTTTTATAATTCCTTTGGAAGGACTGGCTTTTTTTATCTCGGCAATAATTGATATGGCTCCATCTCCGGACAGCGCTTTGTTAATATCCATGCAACTTTTTTCAAAAAACTCCGAGTCTTTGAAACGAGAAAGAGTAAAATCGGAGTGAAGCTTTTTCACCTCTTCTTTTTTCACCACAATTATTTCATCGAGAAATTCCATCTTTAACTGTTGAATTTTTTTAACTGTTCAAGTTTCTGAAAAGCTTTTCCGGAAAGGATGGAATCTTCAGCTATGTTTTTACATTCCTGCAGGTCTTCCGAAACGCCAGCAGAATAAAGTCCCATAGCAGCGTTTGCTGCAACGACGAAAAAAGCAGCGCTCTTTTTATTTTCTGTAAAAAGTTTTGTAATTATATCGGCATTCTGGTTTGAACTATCCCCTTTAATTTCATCGTGACTAACAACAGGATAACCGAACGATTCGTTGTTTATTGTGTAAGTCTTAATTTCTTTTCCGTTTGAAAATTCTTTTACATTTGTGTTACCATTAAGCGTGATTTCATCATGCTTGTTTTCAGTACAGACCAAACACACTTTTTCCATTTCCAGATGTTTAAGTGCCTTAGACATCAGTTCGGATGCAGAGTCGTTATAAGTTCCGATCAATTGTTTTTTAGTACCGGCAGGATTAGTAAGTGGACCGAGGAGATTGAAAACGGTTTTCATTGCGAGTTCTTTTCTAACCGGAGCAACAAATTTCATTGCCGGATGGTAATGTGGCGCAAACATAAAAGTGACTCCCACATCTTTTAATGCTTTTGCAGATTGTTCGGGAGAAAGATTAACATTTACACCTAATTCTGAAAGAACATCAGCACTTCCACATTTACTTGAAATTGATCTGTTACCGTGTTTAGCAACCGGTATTCCAGCCCCAGCAATCACAAAAGCTGCTGCCGTTGATATGTTAAATGTACCGGAACCATCTCCGCCCGTTCCGCAAACATCGATCGCATTTTGTATATCTGATGAATCAAGCTTTACACTTTTCTCTCTCATCGCTTTAGCAAATCCAGCAACTTCATCAGGATGTTCTCCTTTACATTTAAGCGCCGTAAGTAAAGCAGCGATATGTGTGTTGTTCACTTCACCGTTCATAATGTGACTCATAGTTTCAAACGATTCTTCAAAGGAAAGATTTTTGCTTGCTATGATTTTTTCAATTTTATCTTTAATCATTGGCTTACCCAGTTTTTTATTAAATTTACTCCTTCTGAAGTTAATACCGATTCCGGATGAAATTGAATTCCTTCTATGGGGTATTCTTTGTGTCTAACTCCCATTATCACATCATCCTCCGTACGGCTGCTGATCTCGAGACAATCAGGTAATGTTTCTTTATCGATTACCAAAGAATGATATCTGCCGGCCTTAAATCCTTGTGAAACTTTATTGTAGATGGATTTCTCATCATGAAAAATCCGGGAACTCTTACCATGCATTAAAGTAGGGGCATTAACAATTTTCCCGCCAAAAATGTAACCAACCCCCTGATGACCGAGACATACACCCAAAACCGGAATTTTCTTTCCAAATTCTTTTATTGCAATCAAGGAAACATTTGAATCTTCCGGTCTGCCGGGTCCGGGAGATATTACAATTCTATCGGGATTAATTTCTTTGATTTCTTTCTCATCGGTTTTATCGTTACGTCTAACCACAATATTACGAGTAAACTTGCCGATAAGCTGAACAAGATTAAAAGTGAAAGAATCGTAATTATCAATAACCAGTATCTTCATCAATAACCTCGGCATATTTTAAAGCGCTTACTAATACTGCAGATTTATTTTCAATCTCTTTTAGTTCAAGTTCCGGTTTGCTGTCGGCAACTATTCCGGCACCGGCTTGCCAGTAAATTTTATTTCCTTTAGCAAACAGAGTCCTGATTGCAATACACATATCTAAATTCCCGCTGAAATCAATATATCCTACAGCGCCCGCATATACATTTCTTCTCAGATTTTCATAACCATTTAATAACTGTACAGCCCGGATCTTAGGAGCACCGGTTACAGTTCCTGCTGGAAAACTTGCTTTCAATGCATCAATACAATCTTTATCTTCAGTAAGATTTCCTTCAACACGAGAGACTATGTGCATAACGTGAGAAAATTTTTGTAACCTCATATTTTCTGTGATAACAACAGAATCAAAATCGCAAACGCGACCAAGATCATTACGGGCAAGATCTACAAGCATTGTGTGTTCGGCAAGTTCTTTAGGATCGTTAAGCAGATCATTTTCGAGTTCTATTTCATGTTTCTCATCTCTTCCTCTTCTTCGTGTGCCGGCAATAGGAAGAATTGTTGCCCGTTTCTCCTTTACTTTTAATAGATCTTCAGGGGAAGTTCCAATTACAGAAAAATTATTTTCGAATTCAAGAAAATACATATAAGGTGATGGATTAATAATTCTGAGAGCGCGGTAAACATTCAGAAGATCACCAGAATATTCAGTATTAAATCTTTTTGAAAGAACTATCTGAAATACATCCCCGTCGACGATATTTTGTTTACATTTATTTACATATGAAAAAAAATCTTCCTTGTCTTCAATTGATTTTATTTCTGAGGTTTTAAAATCAGAATGAAACTCTACAGGTCCGTTAATCTCTTCTCTTATTTTTTTCAGCTTTTCTTTAGCTTCATCATATAAAGTTCTGAGGCCTTTATTCTTGTCAATTAAAACATTAGTAAGAATTATAAGCTGATGTTTGTAGTGATCGAAAATGATAAGTGTATTGTAAATTCCAAAGAAAGAGTCGGGAGTATCAAGCTGGCAGTTATCAGTGAACTTAATTACATTTTCTATAAGCCCAATATTTTCATAACCAAGGTAACCAACAATTCCTCCCGAAAAATCAGGAAGATCATTAATCTTTGGTTGATTAAATTTTGAAATCTCTTCGCTGATAAATTCAAATATATCTTTTTCAAGCTTTGTTTTTTGTCCGTTTTCAACAATGGTAAGATTTTTATCACGGTTATAAAAAACTTTACGCGGGTTCTTGCCAATAAAAGAGTACCTGGCTAGTCTTCCTATACCTTCAACCGATTCCAGCAGGAAATGATTGCTGCCGGTATTTCTAATTTTTAAGTATGCAAGTACAGGTGTAAGTAAGTCCGCAGTTACCCGTTCAAAAACAGGAACAACGTTATGACTTTGTGCAAATTTTTCGAATTCTTCGAAGGTCAATTTATCTCCATGGTTTAAACCAAAAAACCCTTCCCAGTGTTCACCGGGAAGGGTTTTTTAAACTCCATTCTCCAACTTTTCACTGAGATGATGAAATAAATGCTTTATGCCACCAATACCAGTTAGAGTTGTTATATTTTCTAAAAATCATTTTCATTGCAAGCGGAATATAGGCATATTGAATTTATTTTGTCAAGCGGATATTAAGTCGGAGCGGGAAATAGACAGATATTTTTGCATCTTAGTCCAGTAGTTCTTCCAATCTTCTTTTGGCTTTTCTTTTAGCAAACTTATCTCTGAAATCCCGTTCAGGCGATTCGATAATTTGCTTAAGCACTTTTATTTCTTTCTCAGTTTTATCCATTTCTTTGTAGGTTAATGAAAGATGGAATAATGCAATGATTACTCCGGGTTTTATCTTAAGTGCTTTTTGCATAAGTCTTTCCGATTCCTCAAAACTTCCTTCCGGCACATCACCGAAAAATGTATTTGCAAATAATCTTTCGAACCAGCCAAGTGAAGCAATCTGTCTGTTGTAAATACTTAAAATAATGTATGGCAGGTAATCGGTTGAATCCATTTGAATTGCAAGTTCAGCATTATCCTTTATTTTATGTGCCAACTTTATCTTTTCCTTCCCTCCTTTAAAAAGAGCCTGGTTACCGTAGGACCATGCAAGAAAAGTATAAACCTTTGCACTGTCCGGAAATAATGAATGAAACAATTCTGCACTAGCAACTGCAAGATTCACTTCTTTTTCTGAAGATTCATTGTCGCGTAATTCGTAATAGTATTCACAAAGATCATTACAAACTCTGGTGATCTTTAGTAAGGCATTATAATCTTTTGGTATTGCATCGTACGCTTTCTTGTAGTATTCATAAGCATTCTGCAGATCGAATTTAGCATAACAAGAATCGCCTTTATTAATATATTCAGTAAAGTCATAAGAAAAAATTAATGTTGCCGTTGATATCAGGATGATTAGCAAAAGCCGAATATTCATTTTTCTCCCTTGAGATTATCATTTAAGAATGTTCGTTAAAATAATTCTTTTTGATTTAATAATAAATTTTAATTAGAGTATGCATAGTCATGCAAAAATATTGAGGAATAGAAACTATAATTAACTGTTGATTTTACTCCGGGAATCTATATTTTTATATCTGAAAATATGAAATTCAATCTGAATTTTTTGTTTTTCTAGTACTGTAATAGCAAATGAAAAAGCTGAATAAAAATGTTGATTTTATATGTGTATATTTAATTTTATTATCTGATTTTGTCTGCTTTCAACTGAAATATTTTGCTATATATTACTCGGAATAAAGAATAACAATAGAGCTTATGTTGAAATATTTCAAAAATATTTCGTTTCTTATTTCAGTTCCCCTCATTTTTCTTTCACCATCAATTGTTTCACAAACCGATTTTGCTACCAGCTCCGGTGGATTGGTAAGTATATTAAGTGAAAACGGATTATCACAAAATACAGTTCATTACATTCTTCAGGATAACGATGGTTTTATGTGGTTTGCAACAGAAGATGGACTAAATAAATATGACGGCTACAATTTTACTATATATAAAAATGACCCACATGACAAAAATTCAATATCTGATAATTTCATCTGGACTATTTACCAGGATAAAAGCGGGATTTTATGGATAGGTACAAACAGTGGTGGGCTTTGCCGATTTGATAGAGAAAAGGACAGATTTATATCGTTCAAAAATGATCCGTCAAATCCGAATAGTCTTTCACTTAATAATGTAAGAGCGGTTTGTGAAGACAGTGATGGAAACATTTGGGTGGGGACAGAAAATGGTTTAAATAAATTTAATAGGAAGGAAAATTCTTTTACTCGCTACTACCATAATCCTACGGATCTTAAAAGTTTAAGTAATAATGTCGTACTATCAATCTTTGAAGATAGTGATGGAATTCTCTGGATTGGGAGTGATGGTGGACTTGATAGGTATGATAAAGAAAAGGATAATTTTAAAAACTATTCTTTTGATCCGGATAATGAAAACAGTTTAACTAATAATGTTGTTCTTACTATTTATCAGGATAAATCAGGATATCTATGGATAGGTACACTTAAAGGATTGACAAGGTTCGATAAGAAAAAAAACGAATTTACTCGCTATTACGTTGATGGAACTGAAGCAAGTTCCGCTAACAGGAATAGAATTAATTATATACTTGAAGACAAATCAAATATTTTATGGATCGGAACGGGTGATGGATTGTTTTTGTTTGATAGAAAGATGCAAAGATTAAATAAAATACAACCATCTAATACAGGTTTTGGTGTTTTTAGCAACAATAATGTTCTTTCTGTTTATGAAGATAATTCGGGTTTGGTCTGGATTGGAACGGCTGAAGATGGGATTGTAAAATACGATAAGGAAAGAATTAAATTTAAGAATTACAAACACAATCCTTTCAATCTATCAAGCTTAAGTCACAATACAATCAGGGCGATTTATCAGGATGATTTGGGAACGCTCTGGATTGGAACATTAGGCGGTGGCTTAAATAAACTTGATGCTAAGGACGGCAAATTTATTCATTACATAAATGATCCCGATGATGAATATTCGTTAAGTGATAATTCGATATCAGCAATATTTAAAGACAGGTACAATTACATTTGGGTAGGAACATGGGGCAGTGGATTAAACCGAACAGTAAAACCATATAAAAACAGTGAGCATAATAATTTAAAATTTGTTCACTATACAAATGAACAAAACAACCAAACTACAGGTAATCAGGTTAATAATAGTTTAAGCAGTAACATAATTCAGGCTATTTATGAGGACTCGAATGGAAACTTGTGGATTGGTACCGGTGTAGGATTGGATCTTTTTAATCGGGAGCAAAATAATTTTATAAGTTTTAAATACGATCCTGATAATCCAAATAGTCTTAGCAGCAATCAGGTTCAGTCCTGTATACTGCAGGATAGGAATGAGAATCTTTGGATTGGTACATGGAATGGATTGAACAAAATTTCCTCAGGCGATGTTAAAAAAGCATTAGTTGATCCCGCATCGGTGAAATTTCATCGTTACACGTACGAAGCTGGAAATAATAACGGATTAAGTGATGAAAGAGTGATTTCCATTTATGAAGATAAAAACAGCAATTTATGGTTTGGAACTTACGGTGGTGGTTTAAATGAATTAACCGTTGATGAGCAAGGTAAATCTAACGGAAAATTTATTAGCTATACTGTTGATGATGGTCTTTCAAGCAATATAATATACAGCATTCAATGTGATGATAGCGATAACTTGTGGTTAAGTACAGATAATGGGCTTTCCAGGTTTGATGTGAAGAGCAAAACATTTAGAAACTATGATGCAAGCGACGGGCTGCAAGGTAACCAGTTTTTCTGGGGTGCGGGTTTTAAAGGAAAGAATGGCGAGTTGTTTTTTGGTGGTACAAACGGTTTTAATGAATTCAAACCGGAAGAGTTAAGAAATAATAATCACGTTCCACCGGTTGTATTAACAGATTTTCAGATATTTAATAAACCTGTTGAAATAAACAATGAAGATTCACCCTTAAAAAAATCTATTACTTACACAAAAGAGATTGAATTAACTTACGGGCAAAATGTCTTTTCATTTGAATTTGCTGCACTTGATTTTACTGCCCCTGCAAAAAATCGTTATGCATATATTATGGAAGGTTTTGATCATGACTGGATAAGTGCAGGTAAACGTCGTTATGTAACGTATACAAATCTGGATCCCGGCGAATATGTTTTCCGTGTTAAAGGCTCTAATAATGATGGTATCTGGAATGAAAGTGGAACCCAGGTTATAATAAGAATTTTACCACCATTGTGGAGGACGTGGTGGTTCGTTTCATCTGTTCTTCTGCTGGTTGGCGTTATCATTACATTAATAATTTATTTCAGGGTCAAACATCTGCTGGATATTGAAAGACTGCGAATTAAGCTAGCGGCGGATCTTCATGATAACATTGGTTCCAGCTTAACAGAAATTTCAATTCTAAGTGAAGTTATTTCAAAAAAAATTAAAACTGAAGATGAAGGGATCAGGAAAAGTCTGAATATGATCAGCAACAGTTCACGAAACCTGATAGATAATATGAGTGATATAGTCTGGTTGGTAAATCCCAAAAGAGATTCGCTCTACGATTTGATTTTAAGATTACGTGATACTTATTCGGAGTTATCATCATACACAAGCATTTCCTTCAGATCTGAAAATATAAAATCGCTGGAGAAAGTATCATTACCAATGGAAAAAAGGCAGCATCTGTATCTTATATTTAAGGAAGCTATAAACAATTGTATCACGCATAGTGAATGTAGCGAAATAACACTTGATGCTTCGGTAAAGGGAAGTAAATTATTAATGACCCTGAAGGATAACGGGATAGGATTTAGTCCGGAAATAATTTCCAATGGAGGTAATGGCTTGAGCAATATTAAGGAAAGAGCAAAAACAATTGGTGGAAATCTGAATATACAATCAAATTTTAATCAGGGAACAACAGTTCAATTTGAGGGAAATATTTTATAATTAATCGTTAAATTGGTGCATTGTTAATTCATTTTAGATATTATATCTTAAATAGTAAATAGATATTAGTTGACAATTTTACATCCGATAGATCATAAGTTAAAATGTTAAAAGTGGTCGTTGTAGAAGATAATGATTCGATAAGAGAGGGATTAAAAATCCTGATTGACGGAACCGAAGGCTATTCTTGTATTGAGAGTTTTTCGGATTGTGAATCGATGCTAAAAAAAATTGTAAAACTGAAGCCTGATGTTTTGTTAATGGATTTGGGGCTCCCGGGAATGAGCGGTGTGGAAGGTATTAAAAAAGCAAAAGCATTTCTTCCCGAGTTGACAATTCTTGTACTCACCGTTTATGAAGAAAACGAATTAGTATTTGATGCTTTATGTGCAGGTGCATCGGGTTATTTAGTAAAAAAGACTCCTCCATCAAAACTTCTTGAAGCTATAAAAGAAGCTCATGAGGGCGGGGCACCAATGAGTTCGCATATTGCCAGAAAAGTTATAGACTTTTTCCAAACGAAGAAACCAGTATCACTACAAAAAAGTGTTTATACATTAACGCCGCGCGAAAAAGAAATTTTAACCGGTCTTGTTGAAGGACATAATTTTAAATTTATCGCTGATTCACTTTATATAAGCATTGAAACAGTACGATTTCATTTCAGAAATATTTATAAAAAGTTACATGTACATTCACAATCAGAGGCAGTAGCAAAAGCAATAAGAGAGGGGATAATATAACTTAAAGAATCAGATTTAAGAGCAAGTGAAAGTAGCAAATTAAGATTAAAAGTGTCGTGCTAAATTTTTCCTATCACTCCATTTATGTAGTAACATTGTTAATTTAATTATCTATACCGTTCAAATACCCTCATTCGTGTAGTAGATTAAAAAATCCATCCTGAATAAATTTTACAAGTAATGAAATAAGTTTAGAATCAAATTTGAATAATTTTTACTTGTCTTAATACCCGGATAAAATAATGATCAATGTAGTTGTTGTTGAGGATAATAATACTATCAGGGAAGGACTGAAAATTTTAATAGATGCTGCTGATGGTTTTAGTTGTAAGGGGGTTTACTCCGAATGCGAATCAATGATCAGCGAAATCATTAATCTTAAGCCTGATGTTTTATTAATTGATCTTATATTACCGGGCATAAGCGGGATCGAAGGTATTAAACTCGTTAAGTCTCTTTTGCCAGAACTAAGCATTGTAGTTTTAACTGTGTATAGTGAAAATGATTATATTTTTGATGCACTTTGTGCTGGCGCAAGTGGTTATATTACAAAGAATACGCCTCAGTCCAAATTACTATATGCAATACAAGAAGTCTACGAAGGTGGTACACCAATGAGTTCCAATATTGCGAGAAAGGTAATTAGTTTATTTCAACAGAAAGGAATAACAAATAATAGTAGCGGCGACAAAATAGTTAATCTGAACCAGCGTGAAAAAGAAATCCTTAACAAGCTTGTAGAAGGTAACAGTGTTAAAGCAATTGCCGATTCTCTTTTGATAAATGTCGATACTTTACGTTTAGATTTTAAAAATATTTATCACAAACTCCATATTTATTCAAAAGCTGAGAATACTCTTTAGATCTGATTAAAAAATTTAATGAAAATGATATCCAATACTCTCCATTTAGGTAGTAATATTTGATATTTAATGATTAAGAAATTACAAAATACCTTTGTTTAGGTAGTAGAATGGAGTGCCTTAAATTTGATAGGTTTTAGTAACGAAAAATTTCAGACCTGTTTTTTAGTGAGTAATTTTGATATTATTAACTAGTTGCGCAATTATTTTAAAATCGGAGTTAGAATAGAGGAAAATTGATACAACTTACCATCAAAATCCCTTGCAATTATACAATCTGTTTAGATAATTGTCGTAATTCTTTTTTAAAAAATACTTTAAATAAGAAACCGGCAGCCATATGAAAAGAAGTTTACTATTTCTAATCATTTTTTCATTTCTGACATTTCTCACCTTTTCTCAGCAGAATAATGACCGGATAATTGCTTCTGTAGGGAACCATAATATCAAACTGTCTCAATTCAATGAACGTTATGCTAACTATCTTTTTGCAACTGGAGGTAAGGATAATCTTCTAGTGCGAAAAGCGATTCTAAACAATATGATAAATGAATTACTTCTTTATTACTATGATTCCAATGAAAAAGTTCTCAATGATCCCGATTATCAGAAAGAGATAAAAGAAAACAGGAAACGTGTTATACTGGCTTACCTTAAGGATAAAGAAATCTACGCAAAAATTACTGTTAACGATCAGGAAGTGAGGGAAGCATTTTCAAGGGTCAATGAAAAATTGGCAGCTCGTCATTTGTATGCTAAGACAGAGGAAGAAGCAAATAATCTCTATGAACTGGTTAAAATGGGAGTGGATTTCAACTCGTTGGCAAAACAGGTTTTTACCGATTCGGTTTTACAAAATAACGGTGGTTACATTGGTTATTTTACCTGGGGAGATATGGATCCGGCATTTGAAGATGTTGCTTACTCCTTAAAAGTTGGAGAAATTTCAAAACCTGTTAAAACAGCTCAGGGTTATAGCATAATAAAATTGGAAGATAGAATTTCAAATCCACTTCTTACTGAATCCGAATTTCAAAATAAAAAGTCTCATTTGATAGACGTTATCCGGATGAGGAAAAAAGATCCAGCAGAAAAGGAATATCTCAACAGCGTTTTTGATGAAACCAGACTCACATTTAATAATGAAATTCTTGAAAAGATATTAGGTGATTTATTTAGAAAGAACGACATTGAATCGGCCAATCG
>JAJDNK010000080.1 GCA_022340715.1 bacterium BMS3Abin03
CAAAGCACCAGGAATGATAGCAAGTGATGATTTCTTTTTTAATGGAGTATAAATCAAATTATACCAGATCAAATTCAATAAAGCCAATCCCAATGCCAGTATTCCTGAACCGAAAAATAATACGATGGATCCAGTTAAAAGCAAAACACCTGCAATTAAATTTGCATTCGTAACAGATATTCTTCCTGAAGGAATGGGACGGTATTTAGTTCTGCTCATTAAAGCATCAATTGATCTTTCCTGAATATGGTTTATTACAGCCGATCCACAGGCCAAAAATAAAATACCAATAACTGGAAATAATATTTGAAAATTAAATCCCCCTGAATACGCAAGATATCCTACAATGGTAGTTAGAGTAACGAAAGAGGTTATTTTTATCTTTGTTAATTCAGCCAATATTTTAAGGTTTTTTTTCAACTTTATCTTTTATTAATATAAAATTTATTCTTCAGAACCAGATTTTTTATTGTCAGTTGATTTGGAACCATTTTCATTCATAGTATACCACTTATTAAAATCATTGTCCGGCATCGCAACTATGCCGGAATACATGTGAGAATGATTCAATCCACAATATTCTGCACAGGTAATTACGTATCTTCCTTTATTTTCTGCAATAAACCACGCAGTACGTTGTGTATTGGGAAAAACATCTTTTTTTATTCTGAAAGCAGGCACAAAAAAGGCATGATTAACATCGACCGATTTCAAAATCAATTTAACAGGTTTATTAACAGGTACGTATAATGAGTCCGTTTGCTTCCCGTTTTCATATTTAAAGCTCCACTTCCACATTTGTGCTGTGACTTCAACGGTCATCGCATTATCAGGGATATCAACCATTTCTTTATAACCTACCCATCCATACCAGAATAAAATCAAAACGAGAATAGTTGGAATAGTAGTCCATATAATTTCAAGCAAAGTATGACCATGTATATTAACAGCTTTCTTATTTCTTTTCCTGTTATACTTTATAGAAAAAACTATTATCAGAGCAGTAATCAATACTAAAAAGAAAACACTTATTGCAACCGATAATAAAAATACACTATCAACAGTTTCTACAAAATTGGAAGCACCATTCGACATCTTAATCCCTTATTAAAAAGAATAATCAGCAAAAAGTAAAATAAATGAAATAGCTAAAAAGAAAAGAGCTACTATAACAAATATTTTGAATGTTTTACTCTCGCTTCTCAAATGCATAAAAATAGTAAGTACAAGATAAGCTTTAGCTGATGCAATAATCAGAGCTGTTGCTACGGTAAACCTGCCTATGTCTAATCCGGCAGCAGCAACAGTTAACCCTGTTAAAGCAAGTAAACCAAGCCAAACTAAAATATAAATTCCAAAACCATGAGAATGTTCGGATTGTTCGGATTGAACATTTTTTTCATTCATATAAATACCATCAAGTGATAAGATAAAATAACGGAAACAAGAAAATCCAGATAATATCTACAAGATGCCAGTATAAACCTGTGTTCTCCAGTTTTATATAATTATCGTGTGTAACTATACCTTTTGAGGTAAATCTCATCATTACCGCTATAATTACAATTCCCACTAAAACGTGAAGCCCGTGTAAGCCGGTCATGACATAGTACAAACCAAAGAACAAAATATCACCCGATTTTTCATTCAATAATGTTTCGGATCCCGGATAAATTCCATGATGAAATTTCACTGACCATTCAAAAAATTTATTCACCATAAAGAATACAGCTAAAAGAATAGTAAGAAACTGAAAGAAAATAGAAAGCTTCTTATTATCTCGTTGAATAGCAGCAATTGATAATACCATTGTTAAGCTACTGGTAAGGAGAATCATCGTGTTAAAAGTTCCAACGATTGTATTGAGTTCCTTTGCGGCAATATGAAACTCCTGGGGATGAGAAAATCTGTAAACCGAATAAACCAAAAACATCCCGCCAAACAGAATTAGCTCAGTAAATAGAAATAACCACATTCCAAGACGAGCACCCAAATCATCCCGATGAACATGTTCTGCTGAATGAACCTGTGCTTGTGTTGTCAAACCTTTTCCTCCTCTACAGCTATCTCATTATCTTTATATACATACGGATAATCTTCAACAACTGGAATTTCATCGAAATTTTCGTGTGTGGGTGGAGTATCAATCTGCCATTCAAGAGTTTCACCACCCCAAAGATTTTTCTTTGTAACTTTTTCTCCTTTTCTCAGCGAGATAACAAAGTTTGTGAACATAATTATTAAACCGAGAATTAAAATCCAGCTTCCTACCGTTGAGATGAAGTGATATGGATGAAATTGTGGAAGATAATCATAATATCTTCTTGGCATTCCCAACCATCCCATAATAAGCATCGGGAAATAAAGAACATTAAAACCAAAAAAGATTATCCAGAAAGCAACCTTTGCCCTTTTAATATTATACATTCTTCCGAACATTTTGGGAAGCCAGTAATGTAATGCAGCAAAAAAAGCAAAGCCTGTACCACCAAACATAACATAGTGAAAGTGACCCACAATAAAAGATGTATCGTGAACCTGTATATCAATTGCAATAACACCTTGCATTACACCTGTAAGTCCGCCAATAGAAAACAGAAAAATAAAGGCAAGAATATAAAGCATCGGCGGCGCAAGTTCTATTGATCCCTTGTACAAAGTTGCTGTCCAGTTAAATACTTTAATTGCACTCGGAATCGCGACTACCATAGTTAGTAGAGAAAAGATAAATTCACCTGCATTACTCATTCCTACAGTAAACATATGATGTGCCCAGACCAAGGAACCGAAAAGTGCAATCGCTATACTTGAGAAAGCTATAAATTTATAACCAAAAATTGTCCTATGAGCGAACACCGGGATAATTTCCGAAACGATACCCATACCCGGTAATATCATTATGTAAACTGCAGGGTGAGAGTAAATCCAGAATAAATGTTGATATAGAACAGGATCACCACCCAAAGCAGGATCAAAAATTCCAACGTGTAAAACTCTTTCAATAACTACAAGTAATAATGTTATTCCTATTATCGGGGTAGCGAGAACCTGAACCCAGGCAGTCGCGTAAAATGACCAGACAGACAGCGGCATCTTAAACCAGCTCATACTGGGAGTTCGCAACCTATGGACCGTCGTCACAAAATTTAATCCTGTGAGGATTGATGAAAATCCAAGTATAAATGCAGCCATCAAAGCGTAAATAACATTTGTATCTGTTCTCACACTATAAGGAATATAAAATGTCCACCCTGTATCTGCAGGACCGCCGGGCATTACAATTGACATCAATGCAAGTAAACCGCCAGTAATATATAAATACCAGGAGAGTAAATTTAACCTTGGAAAAGCAACATCTTTAGCTCCGATTAGGATAGGAAGAAAGAAATTGCCAAAGATCGCAGGGATAGCAGGGATTATGAAAAGGAAAATCATTATTACGCCATGAAGCGTAAAAAACTTGTTATATGTTTGAGCAGTTACAATTGTTTCACCCGGTGAGATAAGTTCTAATCTCATCAGGAAACCAAATACAACTCCCATAAAAAAGAATGAAAGTACTGAACACAAATAAAGAATACCAATCCTTTTATGATCAGTAGAAAGTATCCAGCCTAAAATTCCTTTGTGCTTTCCTTGATACTCAAGATAGCTTGGTTCGTGACCATTTGTTCCTAACGCTACAGTATCAGATGCCATTTATCGTTACCTTCGTTTTTTAAATTCTTTCTTTGGTTTGAATTTTATAAACAGGAAAAATCCAACCGCAAATAAAACTATTATTGCACCAGAAACTCTTGTAACATCCATTACATATCTGTCTCCACTCGGATCATATTTAAAACAAAATTGGAGTACCTGAGCAATGGTTGGAGTTTCTTTTCCTTTAGTTGCTTCCAAAACAGCCATTTTGAAATCAAAAGGCAGAATACTAAATCCGCTTTTATTCGTATAGCCGGGGAAAAGATATCTACAGATTTTCCCATCATTATCAATAAATATAAATGCTCCGGAATGTCTGAACTGATCGCCTTCTCTTTTAAAATAAAAACCGGCAGCGTTTGAAACTTTCCTTATATTTATACTATCTCCTGTTAAGAAAGTCCAGGCATGTTCAGGCAGTTTTTTATCGAATCCTTCAAGAAATCCTTTTCTCTTTTCGGCAGCAATCTTTGGAGTTTCACGATCATCCATGCTTATCGTCACAATCCTATAATCATACCCAATATCCAAATCGGATTTATTTGCTACATCAGCTATTTCAAATAGCAATGGGCTGCAAATGCCCGGACATCTATAATAAACAAATGAAAGAACAACAGCTTTTGTATCTTTGAATAAATTGCCTAACACAATATCATTTCCATCAGCATCAGTAAAATGCACATCAAGAGGAATATTAGAACCAAGCTGCTCATCAATTCCAACTTCAATTTTATCATCATTCTCCGGGAAAGAAGCATACGACGCTAAAACAAGCAATAATAATATTTGAAAAATTTTTTTCAATCTAAATTCTATTCTAAATTATTTTAACTAAAAAATTGTACAAAGTATCCCATTCGGAATCATTAAGGTTAAATAAGATTCCGTTAAATCCGTTTTGGTTCACATTAATCGTTAAAAATTCAACAAATGTTGACTCATTCTTTTTCCAAGAATTGGAATTTACTAAAGAAGAAATTGCTAAATGTAAATCACCAGTTACTCTTGTAAGTAATTTCACAGAGCCTGAACTAGAATTCTTTTTTATCAGGCTAATTGTTTCATATATTTTCTTAATTTTAGAATCATTTTCCTTAATAATGAATTCTTCTGCATATTCAATTGGAATTTGCCCGGGAAGCCGAACTCCTTCTGATAAATTATATTGCTGATCAAGTGCTTCGAGATCTGATTCAGAATCTTCTGGTGGATTACTCATGAATTCAGAACGAATATAATGAATAACACTCAGTTTTTGTTCCGGTGTTAAATAATCATAAGCAACCATTGCACTATTGGATATACCTTCCTGTAACGTTGTGTACATTCCGGAAATTGTTCTGCCGTTTACCCAGCCTTCATCTTGAGTAAAATTTCTGGGGGAAGGATTCAAACCGGCAGCTCCGGGTCCCTTGCCGTTTCCTTGTTCTCCATGACAGGTGGAGCAGGTATTGTTAAAAATCGTTTTGCCATTCGAGATGAGTTCACTGGTCGGCTTGCTCATTTTCATAATATCAATGGGTGGAACTGTTCTAGGTTCCTGAAGTTTTAAATCGGTCCCAGTTTTAACTTCTCTAATATCAGGTGGAACAGTTTGCCTTTCAACATTATTAATATTATTAAGATAATAAATACCCACCGCCAAAATTAAAAGTAATATATATGGATATAACAATCCAAACACAGCTCCGGGACTAGTCTTTAGCTGACTCAGCTTATCTGTGTATTTTTTAAAATTCTCAATCATTCTTATTTTTCTTAAAGATGAAAATCAAGACCTCGTTTTAATTTAGGATCGCCGACAGGAACCAGGTTAATTTTTTCAGATACTTTTTGGAAAACCATTAAAATCACACCAATGAAAACAAGTGGAAATACAAAATCAATCCAGTTTAATGAATATGCATGATCATTCTTTGACATACTTGGCATAATCAACCAATAAAGGTCCAAAAAATGAACACATAAAATCCAGATGGAAATAAACTTTAATTTCTTCGGATTTGTTTTTGATTCATACGATAATAAATAAAAGAAAGGTACAATAAAATGTGTCACTATTAAAAGGATTGAAATAATTTTCCATCCACCTTCCCATCTCTGCATAAACCAGAATGTTTCTTCAGGTAAATTGCCATACCAAATCAGCATATACTGCGAAAACGCTATGTATCCCCAGAATGCTGTAAATGCAAACATCAGTGTCCCAAGACTGTAATAATGATCTTCCTTAATCGCAGGATGAAGAAAACCTTTTTCTTTTAATTTAATTGAGACCAGTGTCAACGCCGCAAGTGCAGATAATGCAACTCCGGCGAACAGATAAACTCCAAAGATAGTTGAGAACCATTTAGATTCGAGACTCATTATCCAATCTACAGCAACAAGAGTGACAGTAATTGCAAAGACTGGAATGAATATTACCGAAAGGATAATATTTCTTTTAGTTAACAACTGGTTACCACTTTCATCCTGTTTTCTTGAATTTCTTATTATGAATGTATAAAACAAAATCCAGATAATAATAATCGCAAAAACTCTAATCATAAAGAAAGGTGTATTTAAATATGCAGATTTCGCTTCCAACATTTTATCTGAATGAATGTAATCTGCATGTGACCACTGGAATAAACTACCTGTGTTAAACATAAGAGGAATTGCGAAGATCAAGAGCAACGGCAATCCGGCAGCAAGAAATTCACTTACTCTTCTAAATGGTGTACTCCAATCTGCATTTGCAGCATACTCAAGAGCTACTAAAAATAAGGAACCCACAACTATACTTAAAAAGAAAATAAAAGAAACCAGATAAGCAAAAGAAGCTCTATAAGAATCAACAAGAAAGCCTGAAATGCCTAAAACTAATCCAACGACAAGCAGTAGGCTTCCAGCTTTAAAAATATTATCAGGCAAATCTTTTTTTATATAACCGGAATCATTTGGTGACATTTGAAGAAGACTCCTTTTTGACTTCCTGAATATCTGATTGACTTGGATTCTGGGCTCTCTGTAAAACTCTTACGTAATCTACAATTGCCCATCTTTCTTCTCTATTGATCTGATGCATATAAGATGGCATTACATTCTGTCCATTTGTTATAATATGATAAATCATTCCATCGGGATAGTTAATAATCTTGCCCGAGACTAAAGTTGGTCCGGTTGGAAACTGTCCATTCAACCTGCTTTCCCCCTGCGCAAAATTTCCGTGACAAGGACTACAAAATGTTAAGAATTTTCTTTTACCCAATTCAAGAATTTTCTTTGTTGGAACAGTTGGATTACTCAATACCTCAGGCGGATTTGTCTGTCCATAAAACGGATATGGTAATTCTCCTCTTGCCACGGTTCCATCTACAGGAGGTCTCATTCCCTTCCCATCAGTAAAAATATCACTCTCCTCCTGAGCATTGAGCTTGGGCTGAACTTCCATCCAACTAAACGGTACAACATACATTAATTTGTTAAGAGTAATATAAGTGGCTGCGCTCGTTACTATGGCTAAAATGATAAGGAATATTACAAACCCGGATGTAAATAATTTATATGTTTCTTTTTCAGGTAAATAAACATCGGCTACCTGAAAAGCACCTAGACTTTTAAGAAACTCAGTAACTTTGTTCCTCTCAAATTGTTCATCATCAGCTTCGATGACTAACCCAAATTTATCACCTGAAACAGCCTTCATATACTCGGTATCGTGAAGTGGATGACTATTATGAGGTAGCTTGAAAAAAACAGCAATCATTCCAACAAATGTTGAAATAGCCGCAAACAAAACTGTTGTTTCAAAGGTAATAGGTATAAAAGCAGGAGCGGATAAAAAAGGCTTTCCGCCAACTACGATGTTATAGTTTGAAGCGAAAGTCCACCACATAAATAAAAAGATAAAAACAGCACCTGACAGACCAAAAAATAGTGTTATGTAACCTATTTTAGATTGCCCCATACCCATAGCTTTATCCATTCCGTGAACAGGGTAAGGAGTATTAACATCAAATTTTTTATAGCCTGCTTCGGTTGTTTTTCTTGCTGCATTAATGATTTTATCCGGAGTATCAAAAAGAGCTGATACACAATATAAATTATTATCAGCCATCGTGATCACCTCCATGATGTGTTGGATGAGCTCCTTCTACAACTCCTTTAATTTCAGACATAGTTACTACAGGCAATGTTCTTGAGAATAAAAGCACAAGTGTAAAGAACAAGCCAAAGCTTCCTAATAAAATTGAAAAATCAACCCATGTAGGAGTAAAGTAACCCCAGCTTGATGGTAAGAAATCTCTATGTAACGAAGAGGCGATAATTATAAATCTCTCGAACCACATTCCAACATTAACAAGGACAACCACTATGAACATTGCAGGAATTGATCTTCTGAATTTTCTGAACCAAAACAATTGTGGAAAAAGAGAATTACAAGTAACCATTATCCAATATCCCCATGCATATTCACCAAAAGCTCTGTTTATAGCCACATATTGTTCTGTTGGTACACCACTGTACCACGAAATAAAAAACTCCATAAGATAAGCATAACCAACCATTGAACCTGTAAGGAGAATTATTTTATTCATTCTGTCTAAGTGATCAATTGTGATTACATTTTCCAAACCGAGAACTTTTCGCATAAATACAAGTGCTGTAACAACCATAGCAAAACCTGAAAATATTGCACCTGCAACAAAGTAAGGAGGAAAAATGGTTGAATGCCAACCGGGCAAAACGGCAACTGCAAAGTCAAAACTTACAACTGTATGAACAGAAAGTACAAGCGGAGTAGCAAGTCCCGCCAGAATCATATAAACTTTTTCGTAATGTCTCCAATGCCTGTTTGAATGTCTCCAACCAAGACTAAACAATGAGTAAACAAATTTCTTTATTTTTGAAACAGCTCTGTCCCTTAATGTAGCAAAATCAGGAATGAGTCCAACGTACCAGAATATTGCAGAAACAATAAGATAAGTAGATACGGCAAATACATCCCATACTAATGGCGAAATAAAATTCGGCCAGAGATGATGCGAATTAGGGTATGGAAGTAAATAACCTGCAAGCCATGGACGACCGGTATGAATGATTGGAAAAATTCCTGCACACATAACAGCAAAAATCGTCATAGCTTCAGCAAACCTCGAGATACCAGTTCGCCATTTCTGTCTTAACAAATAGAGAATTGCTGATATAAGGGTACCGGCATGCGCAATACCTACCCAGAATACAAAGTTTGTAATACCCCAT
This sequence comes from bacterium BMS3Abin03, assembly GCA_022340715.1. Lineage (GTDB taxonomy): Bacteria > Bacteroidota > Ignavibacteria > Ignavibacteriales > Ignavibacteriaceae > BMS3ABIN03. Next base: position 8,950 of record JAJDNK010000080.1, read on the forward strand.
CCCCAGGCTACAGGTTGATTGTTTCCCCATTCACCAATTCCAAAATAAAAAGTAAGTGAAACGCCAAGTACACCAAGTAACAATAATCCGGAAGTAAATGCCAATGCTATAAAGTAAATTTTACCCGGCCTTATACTCATTGGTTTTGCAATGGCTTCATCAAGTTCTGCCATTGTAAGTCTACCCTGAACTAAAGGAATTTCTTTACTATAATCTACGCTCACTATATTTTCTCCGAATGAGTGTTTCGTAATTTGGCCAGATAAGTAACATTTGGTTTAACATTTAATTTTTCAAGCACGTAATAACCTAGTTCGTGGTTTCTGTATTTGTAAAACTCAGCATTTTTATTATTGATATCACCAAAGTGAATTGCATTTGTTCCGCATGCATCCTGGCAAGCCGTATGAACATTCGATCCGATCACTTCCCTGTTTTCACGAATTGCATTTTCACGTTCTGTTGCAATTCTTTGAATGCAGAATGTACATTTTTCCATTACCCCTCTTGAACGAACAGTTACTTCAGGATTATAAACAAGATCGAGTATTCCTTCCTGTTGAAATCCGTCTCTGAAATGATCTCTAAAATTAAAGAAATTAAATCTTCTTACTTTATAAGGACAGTTGTTGGAACAATATCTTGTACCCACACACCTGTTATATACCATTTGATTCAAGCCATCCTTACTATGGGTTGTTGCTGCAACAGGGCAAACATTTTCACACGGTGCATTATCGCAATGTTGACACAACATAACCTGCTTGCTAACAATAGGATCATCTTCAGAACCAGAGTAGTAAGCATCAACTCTAAGCCACTGCATTTCCCTTCCAACCGCAACTTGATCTTTCCCTACAACAGGATTATTATTTTCAGCAGTGCAAGCTACAACGCAATCACTACAACCAGTACATTTGTTAAGATCAATGGCCATTCCCCATTTCACCCCTGTAAACCAATCCGGATGTTTTGGATAAATTTGATCAACTTTCTCTTCTTCATGCATTTCCGAAACGAAATGAGGATTTTCCAGGTATTCTTTTACAGTACCTTCTCTTATTATTTCCCTTTCACCCAAAAGATTTTCATTTGGAGAACGATCAAATAAATGATGCTCCTGTGCAGATACTAACTGATATGTACCATTACCTTTTTTAACCGATGAAGTTGTAAATAGCCAGTCCGAATCTTTTGAAAATAAAACATTTGCATTAAAACCTGTTCCTTCACCAACTCTTCCAACGACGGTTCTTCCATAACCTGTTTCTATTGCAATAGTGTTATCTGCACAACCCGGTTGAATAAAGACAGGAATTTCCAAAGACCTTTTTCCTACTGTAACTAAAATTTTATCGTTATTTTTAACACCAAGTTCTTTTGCGGTATTTTTCGAAATTGAAGCATAATTATCCCATGTAATTTTAGAAACCGGATGAGGTAATTCCTGAAGCCATCCATTGTTTGCAAATTTTCCATCACCGATTGAATAATGTTCACTTAAAATAACCGCGTAACCTGATTGATTTGCTCTTAAATTCTTTAATTTGCTGAATGCAGAATTGTTGAAACTACCAAAAGAATTTAAAGATTCACTAACTGAAACAATACCATCATGAAGAGCACCATACCAGAACTCCTTAAATCCAAATTTTGAATTAAGAGAAGGATAAATATTTTCCCACCAGTTTTTCATCAGGTATTCGTGATATATTGTATCATTAAAGTCGCTTTTAGCTTCGCCTATCCAGTTTAACAATACAGCTTCTTTTTCTCTTGTATCATAAATAGGCGCAATAACAGGTTGTTGAAGTGAATAAAATCCTGTTCTTGTTTTAGCATCGCCCCAGGATTCAAAAGCATGATTTATAGGCAATGTATAATTACCTGCGGCAGAAGAATCATTAATACTTTCTGTTAATGAAATAACTGTTGAAACCTTCTTCAGTGCATCTGTATAACCAAGATCTTCCGGAAATTGAAAAACTGGATCGGAATCGAAATGAATAACTACTCCAATTTTGTCCTCATTCATATCAGAAACAAGATTTTCAATTTCAGATCTGGAACTTAAGGTTAGATTTGAAAAAGCTGATGAATCGGTTCTGTATAAATTTTTATTACCGAGAATCTCATTCAGATAGTTAACTGCAATATGAACTCCTTCTGGTAATGTTCTTCCTGCATAAACAATAGACTTTCCTTTATTGTTTACGAGATCATTAATAAGATGTTTTATTTTTTTAGTATCAAGAGAATAAGCTTTAGCAAATTTATCAAGTGCAAATGATGAAAGATTAAATGGAACACCCGCACCGGTTCTGCGGGAAACTTCACTCAATAAGCTCATTACAAAATTATATTGAGCATCCGGTCTTAGTCTTAAACGATAATCTGCATTTGTACCAGTAAGCGACATATTGCCTTCAACAACATAAAGCCTGTTAAAATTCTTTGCATTGTGAACATCTCTTCCCTCTGCAAATAATCTTGAATTTTCTACTTTGTTTCCATCCGTTCCGAGGAAATCAGATTCAAGTGCTACAATAACTTTGGCTTCATTCCATTTTATTAAAGGATAGGAATCTGTTCCGTAACATTTCTTCCAGGCAGAATTCCTAATTTCTTCATTGAACAATTCGTAAGAATAAATTTTCGTTCCCGGATACTTTGATGCAAAATCATCCAGAACTTTTTTAGTTGTTGGAGAATGGATGTTTCCTGTTATGATCGAAATATTTTTCCCTGAATTGGATTTTAAAACATCCAAAATTTCACTATCTACATCTTTCCAGGTTGATTTCGTAAACTTACTGCTATTTGTCTTCTTTATTGGATATTGTAATCTATCAGGATCATATAAGCTTAACAGACTTGCCTGAACTATGGCATTCGTTTTTCCTTTGTTTACCGGATGATCCGGATTACCATCGACTTTTACAGGTCTTCCTTCTCTAGTTTTTATTAAAATCCCATGAGACTGTGAACTATAGTTAAAAGTGGACGCGTAATACTTTGGCTTACCAACAACTGTATCTTCTGGCATTTTTGTATAAGGAACAATTTCCCCCTTGTCCCTATAATCCGAACAACCTGCTCCTGCCAAAGCAGCTGATGTCCCAATTAAAGCTAAAAATTTACGTCTGGAAAATTTGGAAAGCTTTGCGGGATCAAATTCATCTGTTACATCCTCATTAAACTCATGCCGGCTTGCTTCTATTAAAGCAGGATCATTATGTAAATCGGCAAAACTCTTCCAGTAGTTTACATCAGGCTTTTGTGAATTCTCTTCCTTATTCATTTTATCCTTAGCTTCAGCCATTATTTACACCTGTATTTGTTCTGCTTACAGCTAGAGGATTTTCTTTGATCATATTTTTTTTATGGTTTTCTATTTTATTGTTCTTCTTTTTCTTAATGAATAAATTAAAAGGAAAAGATTTCAGTACAGCATAAGTAACAATACCAACGACTACCGTTGTAAAAAATTTCTTTCTCTCAATTTTTTTTTCAAAGTTAATATTACTGAATTTCATCTTATATCCTCGATCAACGGTGACATGCCCAGCAATCGTCCGGACCGTTTTTAATATTTTTCAAATAAGGTAATTTATCGTGAGCGTTCCTGTGACAATCAAGACAGGCACCCATCGTAAAAGAATTCATTTGTGCAATTTTATCCATTTGCTTTACATCTCCATGACAACTTGAACAATGAATACCTGAATTTACATGTACACTATGATTAAAATACGCGAAGTCGGGAACTCTGTGAATTCTCTTCCATGGAAGAGCTATTCCGTCATTATAATATTTTGTTAACTTAATAATATCGGGTTTGTCTTTGCGAGCAATTGTATGACAATTCATACATGTTGAAACCGCGGGCACCATTGCGTGACGGGATTTTTCAACGCCCGTATGGCAATACTGGCAATCTATTTGCATATCACCAGCGTGTAACCTGTGTGAAAAATTAATCGGCTGATCAGGAGAATAACCCACACTGTCACGTTCAGCATCGGAAGCAAAATAGGTTATTGTAAATGAAGCAATCACTACAAATACTGTCACCGGTAATCTGTACCTCAGTACATAATCCAGAAAAGATGCCTTCATTTATTTCCTAAAAAATTAAAAAATATAATTGGATTTTTGATCGAATCTCAAAACATATCAAACACTAAATACACATAGTCTATTCATTATTCCGATACGGATGTTTTGAGTTTTGTGAAGCGTAGTAAATAATTACAACAACTAATTTTCAGAGTCGACTTTTAACAGTAAATAATTTAAGATTTAGATTTTATAAATTTATAAAATATACCAAATTATCCAAATGATGAAATAAAACTATTCTTAATATAATTATCATTCACCTTGAGAATTGATTCCACTATCAAACAAATCGCTTTAATATCTGGTAAACAATAAATGCTGAAAATGCAACCATTAATAAATAGAGAATTCCATTCTTAACTGATTGAGTAGTAAGAACTAATCTTGAGCGGTATCCTCGCCACCCACATTTCTTACATCTGTAAGGTCCGTAAGGAGTTAATGTTCTTACTATTTTTTCTACAGTTTTCCTTGGTCGGGATTTCCTTAATGTCCCTGTTAGGGAACAGGAAGGACATTTTTCATAAAGAGGATTTTTCTTAAATATTAAACCCTGGGTAATCATAAGCTAAAAATAATTTTTGCAACTACCATAATCAACAAAACGGCAAATATTTTTTTTATAGAATGTGGTTTTAGTTTTTTAACTAAATTAAAACCAAATTTAGCACCTGCAATTGCACCAACTCCCAGTGGAAGAGCTACAAATATACCAAGATGTGCTATGTTAAAACTATCGGTCCAGTTCTCCTGGTGAACGAAAAATGATAATGATGCGGATATCATAGTAAGTGCTGTAACAAAGGATGAAGTACCTACAGCCATTTTTGTATTTAATAAATAAAGATAGTGCAATACCGGAAGAAAAATGATCCCTCCGCCTAATCCTGTAAAAGATGCTAATACACCCACAGATAAACCAATAATCGGCAGGTAACACAGTTTGCTTTCCCTGGTTCTACCTGATTTACTTTTAAACTGCATATCCAATAACATATAGATTGCTACAATAAATAAAATAACAGCAAAAATTATTTTCAGAAATTCTGGTCCAACAGAGGTAACAAATATTACTGAAACAAACGCTGCAAGGCTACTACCGAGAGCAAACAACAAACCCTTTTTTACATCAACATTTTTTGCATAAAGATGAAAAGTTGTTGAAAAAGAAGCTGCAATAGCACCTGAAAGTAAAGAGATACTAATTGCAAAATATAGAACAGAAGCAGAGCTTACTCCAAAGTATGGAAGTAGATAATATAAAGAAGGAACAAATATTACTCCCCCTCCAACCCCGAGCATTCCGATAAGAATCCCTGCACCAAATCCTACTGCAAGAAATATCAGTAGTAATTCAGGTTCATTCAATTCAAATGTAACAGTTTATTGTAAACTATTGGATTATTAAAAATATTAAGAGCACTTTGAAATTGCATGTCGCAATTCAACTGCTCTTTTATTCTTGCATCCGATCCCAGATACCTATAAGCAATTTCTGTTCTCAGTTCTCTTAATATTTCATCTTTATATAGATTAAAATCATTTTTCTTCAGGTTAGTAATTTCTGCTTTAAGCCTACCTACTTCATTAGTTAAATTCGGGTAATTACCTGATAAATCCGATATCAATTCATCAACATGATCTTCTGCATCCGATTTATACACAAAGTTTTCGTTATTTATAAAATCCTTAAACTGGGTTAGTAAATCCTCATCTTTGATTGAATTATAATTTTCATCAGTATGCTGATAATAATAATGATTTGCAAATTTAAAGAATAAACCATGTGCCAATAATTCTTGCGTAAGCTTTCCTTCTATATTAAATGCTATTGTAGTATCAGGTGAAATACCACCTTTTGAATAAACAACTCTTTTATGATCAGTTAAGAACTTGCCAGAGACTATGGAATCCTCTTCAGCGATCACATCGTTATTATCAGAATAATCTATTTTCTGGATACATCTTCCGCTTGGAGTATAATATTTTGCTGTAGTTATCTTTAATGATGTGTTATAACTGAGAGGTGTAATTGTCTGAACAAGCCCTTTTCCAAAAGATTTAGTTCCAAGAATTATTCCACGATCGTGATCCTGAATTGCTCCTGCAACAATCTCAGAAGCAGAGGCACTTCCACCATCTATTAGAACAATTAATTTTGCATCTTTAAGAAGCGGCTCCTGTGTAGAATAAAATTCCTTTATACTGGATGGTGATCTTCCTTTAGTCGATACAATCAGGTAATCTTTGGGTAAAAATTTATCACAGATATCCACGGCAATGTCTAACAAACCACCGGGATTACCGCGTAAATCCAGAACCACGGATTTAATTTCTTTTTGAGCTTTTGCATCTTTAATCGCATCCCTTATTTCCTCACTTGCAGAACGACTAAAATTGCTAAGCTTGAGATAAAGATTATTGCTGCCTTCAGGATAAAATCCGGCATAAGTTAAATTTTTAATTATTACTTCTTCTCTAACAACATCAAAATCGATAGTGTCTTTTAATTCATCTCTAACAATTTTTAAAGAAACAGTTGTACCCGGATCGCCTTTTACGAGAGAGGAAATTTCATCAAGATTATCAGTTCCTATTTTTACTCCGGCAGCTTCTATTATAATATCACCAACCTCTAATCCCTGTCTTTGTGCTGAATAACCTTCCATAACTTCTACTATCGTTACTTTATCATCGCGTACACCTATTGAAATTCCAATACCGCCGTACTTTCCGTTAGTAATAAGATCAATATCTTCTTTCTTTTTTTCATCTATAAAAATAGTGTAAGGATCAAGCGAAGAAAGCATTCCCTGAATACCGGCACGCATAAATTGTTCAGGATCTACTTCATCCACATAATTGAATGATATTTCTTTATAAACTTTACCAAATAGTTCGAGATTCTTATTTATTTCAAAATATATATCCGTAAATCCTGCAAAAAGCAAAACGATGACAGTTCCGATTAAATACACTTTCAGATGTTTAAATTTCATAAAATTACCTTTGTTCAAATGTTTCAATTTCATTAATTATATTTTTATGAATTACATTAATGTCATCCATCCCATCAATAATCCGGAATCTTTTTTCAGTATCAGCAAGCTGCAAATAACCATTTCTAACCTTTTCATAAAATTCATCTTCCGATCTTTCAATTCTATCAAGATTTTCTGATGATTTATTCCTGCTTCTTTGTTGTGCAACCTCAATGGGTATATCAATAAAAAATGTAATATCAGGTATTGTATCTCCAATAGCAAGTTTGTGAATGTTCAAAATCACCTGGATGGGGATTCCTCTTCCAAAACCCTGATAAGCTGTGGAAGAATCATGAAACCTGTCCGAAATTACATAAATCCTGTCCCTCAGGTAAGGTCTTATTTTTTCTCTTACAAGTTGGGCGCGACTGGCGGAAAAGAGCAGAAATTCTGTTTCCCAGAACATATTAGAATTTTCTTTATCAAGAAGAATGGTTCTTACTTTTTCCGAAATTTCTGTTCCACCCGGTTCCCTGATTATTTCTACTTTATTACCTTTACTTTTCAAATAGTCTTTTAAAAGATCTATCTGCGTCGATTTCCCGCTAAAATCAATTCCTTCAAATGAGATAAACATATCTTAATTTTATTATTTCTTTCCGGGTTTTAAAATTTATATTGATTCAAATTCGATATATCATCTGTATTTTTTTATAATGTACCGAATATGTTCAGGTTTTATGTACATCAAACTCGTATTATCCGGTAATTCGACCTGAGGAACAATACTTCCTAAAGTATCCAAAACTATATCTCCGTAATAAACAAATGCTCTGAATTTTGATTTGTCGAGTTTTCCCAGAATATCAATTCCACCTCTTATACTACAATCCACCTTGTTCGGTAATAAAATAACATCCCTGTCTGGTGGAACATCAAGGACTTCAATGTTTATATCATTAAATTGTCTGTCAACTATTCTCTGAACATTTAGCGTGATTGAGACAAACTTTGTATCGAATACAGATCCTGGTAAATCTGCAAATCCAATACTCTTGAGTGTTTTTTTATCAAGTGATAATAATTTAACCTCCTGAGTTTTAACAGCTTTAATTGAGTTAAGTACCGAACCGGGTCCCTCAACAACTACGGAATCAGGATCAAGATTTACAGGAGTCGCCAGTGCATATCCCGGTTTAAAACCCAGATCAAGATCGGCTGATACAGGAAATTTCTTCTTGATCTTTTTTTCTATTGTGCAGGTAATTTCGGGTGGAACAATATCAATAACTTCAAGATCGGAAAGTATCCAACGATTATCTGCAATATGATCAGCTAGATTTAATTTCTTTGTTCCTGTTCCCTGTTTCACCGAGACATTGAAACTAATATCCTTTCCAATATTTACGGAGAATAATTTCCAGCCTTCGCCTTTAAGCTTTAGCAATACATTTTTCGGTAGTTTTGAGCCAACTGTATATCCATCAGGAATATCAACTATCTTTAAAGGAACTTCCACATTGGAATAATATTCCCCCGAAAGAGAAATAGTTCCCCAGACAATAATAGAAAAAATAACAGCGACAATTATTATAGGTATTTTCTTCTTCACAATTCAAATATAAAAGAATTTAATCATAAAAAAACTCCACAGTTAGTGGAGTTTTGGATATCAAAAACTATAGCAAATAATTAAATAAGTGTTTTGAAATAATCAAGAAGCTCTTTTCTGTTTGCTCTCGAAATTACCCTTCCCTGAATGGGAAAGTTCTCTGTGCTTCTTGCTAATCTTCTTAATTGATGTACATTTAATTTTTCTATTTCCTTTAATTCTACCGACGAAGTTTTTACCTCTGTCTCACCTATTTTCTCTTCTTCAACTTTGCCGCCTAATGCTTCCTTTTTTAATCTGTCTATTGTAGTGCTTTCAGGTTTTGTAGATGTTGTGCGGGGTGTTCTTCTAACAGGTGGAGCTTTTGTAGCTTCCCTGGTTTTTATTTCAGATTCTGGTTTAGAAACAGGTTTCTTTTCAGGCTCAGCTTTAGGTTCTGTAAAAGTTTCAACCTTTTGTTCAGGTTCAACTGGTTTTTCCTTAACCTTTTTTTTCTTTTCCGTTTCAGTCGGGATTTCTGTTTCGATTGGTAAAATGTCTGCTATCTGATCATCTGGTTTTGGAATAACGTGTATGGAAACCAGCTCTCCTACTCTTTGAGCTGCTGCTGCACCAGCATCAACTGATGCTTTAACCGCGGCAACATCTCCCACAATAACTATTGTTATAAGTCCCGCCGTTACTTTTTCTTTACTAACTAAACGGACTTTAGAAGCCTTTAACATTGCATCTGCAGCCTCAATCGAAGCTACCAAGCCTCTGGTCTCCAACAAACCTAATGCCTGTTGCATAATTTACTTTCTTTTTGGCAGAATAGATTCTACTTCAGCATGAGGACGTGGAATTACATGTACTGATACAAGTTCGCCAACTCTCTGAGCTGCTGCTGCACCAGCATCTGTGGCAGCTTTCACTGCTCCTACATCTCCCCTAACCATAACAGTAACATAACCGCCGCCGATTGTTTCTTTACCGATTAATTCTACTTTCGCAGCTTTAACCATAGCATCGGCAGCTTCGATCGCACCAACTAATCCTTTGGTTTCAACCATACCAAGTGCGTCAAGTGTCATAGTAGTGCTCCCATTTGTAAGTTTATGATACAGAAAAATAGTTTATTGGATTATGAATGTCAATTATTATCATTAAAGAAAAGATCATCCTAAAATTATTCGTAGGCTCATTGAATCCTATTCTGATGTTTTTATAGAATCAACTTTAATCAATTTGAATTATGACGGGAGCACTTATATACTATCTAAATATTCCTGTAGTATAACTGCAGCGGAAAATTTGTCGATCAAACCTTTATCCCTTCTTCTCTTCTTTTTGGATATTGACTGAATAATTTTTTGCTTTGCGATGACTGAAGTGTATTCTTCGTTCCAAGTTATTACTTCGAGATGAAATATATCTTCAATTTTTTTTTTGAATAATTTAACAGCCGTTGCTAATTTTTCATTTCGGTCCTCGTTAGGCATACCAATTACAATTTTATGAACATCGTTTTGCCTGATAATATCTTCAAATCTTTTCCAGAAATTTTTATCATTTTGAAAAGTATCAAGTGAGTAAGCAAAAGTTAAAAGCGGATCACTTAAAGCCAAACCGATTCTTTTCTCCCCAAAATCGATTCCTAGCAAACGACCCTTTTCCATTAAACTCCTTCAAATCTTTCAATGGTATGAATCCCCTTTACTTTTTTTAATTTATCTATCAATCGGTTAAGATGATCAAGATTACTAACATAAACAGTTACATTACCTTCAAAAGTTGAGTCGTTTGCATTGATGTTAATAGCTTTGATGTTTGTATTTCTATAGGAAGCTATTGTGTGAGCAATGTCATTCAAAATTCCGGGGCTGTCTTCACCTTTTACGATCAAGCCGGCAATAAATAACGATCCTTCTGAATAAGGCCAACCCACGGAAACTAATTTACTTGAATCGCCGGTTGAAAGATTCAAGAGATTGGTGCATGTTTTACGATGTATCTTTATTCCTTCTCCAACTGTAATATAACCGATAATCGGATCTCCAGGAATTGGATTGCAGCACTTTGCATAAGAGTAAAGCATTTGTGTTTTTTTGCCATCGACTAAAATTCCACCGGCATCAGTTCTGGCAAAATCTGCAAACTCATCAAATTCTAATGAAGCAACGTCTGTTTTCTCTTCCTTTTTTGGGGGAAGCAGAATATCATCCAGGTTCACCTTGCCTTTTGCAACTGCTGAAAAGAACTGATCAGGATTTTCAAATTTGGAACTCTGAACAAGTTTGGATATCTCACCTGAAGTAAAAGAAAGTTTCATTTTTTTCGTTTTCTTTTCCCAGATATCCTTACCTGTTTGAACAATTTTATCTTCCTCTCTGTTTATCCACTTACGAATATTTGTTTTTGCTTTATGTGTCTGAACAAAATTAAGCCAGTTTTTATTTGGCTTCTGATTTTTTGAAGTAATAATTTCGATCTGGTCACCGCTATGCATAACTGTATCGAGTGGAACAATCCTTCCGTTTATTTTTGCTCCGATGCAGTGAAAACCAACCTTGCTATGAATATCAAAAGCAAAATCAACAGGTGTTGAATTAATAGGAAGCCTGCGTAACTCACCCTTTGGTGTAAAGACATAAATTTCATCCTGGTAAAGATTTAATTTGAAGCTTTCTAACAAATCCTTTCTTGCTTCGTCTCTGCTCGCATTATCGAAAATATCTCTTATCCAGTTTACCCATTCCTCAAGATCTTTATCCGATGTTGATTTGCTTTCCTTATAACGCCAATGTGCTGCCACCCCTTTTTCAGCAATCTCATGCATTAATCTTGTCCTAATCTGTACTTCAACCAGTCTTCCTTCGGGACCGACTACTGTTGTATGAATTGATTGATAGTTGTTTGTTTTCGGAATTGAGATATAATCCTTAAACCTATCCGGAACCGGAATATAAATCTGGTTAACGATTCCTAAAGTAGTGTAGCATTCATTTTTATTTTCTGTGTCGAGTATGATCCTTACAGCAAATAGATCGTATATTTCTTCAAACGGTTTATTACGACGGATCATTTTTCCATAAATACTGTACAGATGTTTTGGTCTACCGCTCAATTCATATTTCAAGTTATAATTATCAAGCTCTTTTTTAATAGGATCAGCAAATTTCTTTATGTATGATTCACGTTCTTTTCTTTTTCCTTTAACTTTTCTAACTAATTCTTCATAAGCCTCGCGATTCAAATACTTAAAGGAAAGATCTTCAAATTCCCATTTAATTTTTCCAAGACCAAAACGGTGAGCAAATGGAGCATATATCTCAATTGTTTCCTGTGCAATGCGTCTTTGTTTATCAGGATTAACAAATTCCAGTGTTCGCATATTATGTAGCCGGTCCGCAAACTTCACAAGTATAACACGCACATCACGCACCATTGAAAGAAGTAGCTTTCTGTAGTTCTCCGCTTTTGTAATTTCCTGACCAATAAAAATGCCGCCTATTTTGGTAACACCGTCCACAATCTCAGCCACCTCTTTACCAAATTCTTTTGCGAGCACCTCAAGGTTGAATTCAGTATCCTCAACAACATCGTGGAGCAAAGCACCAACAACGGTTACATCATCAAGTGGAATTTCCTTTGCTACGATCAATGCCACTTCATAAGGATGGGTATAATAAGGTTCACCGGATGCACGCAGGTCGTGTTTATGCGCTTCAAGCGAAAAAGAAAATGCCTTGCTAATCCGGTCTTCATCAACTTTCGGCAAATTCTCCCT
>JAJDNK010000286.1 GCA_022340715.1 bacterium BMS3Abin03
TTTATTTTGTATTATAAATTCTATAGCATAAAAAGGATTGATTGCGATCAGAACATCAGGATTTTTAGCAATCTCAAAAATTCCAAGAATTGCCAAAACGGAAAACCATACAAAAATTATCGGTCCGAACAGGGATCCGACACTGGCTGTTCCCTTGCGTTGAAAGAAAAACAACCCAGCCAGTATTCCGATTGTAATAGGAATAACATAAGGATCGAAAAAGTTTGTTATTTCTCTTATTCCTTCAACCGCACTCAAAACTGAGATTGCAGGTGTTATCATTCCATCACCGTATAAAAGCGCCCCTGCAAAAATTCCCAGCGAAATTAATAGCCACCCGGATTTGCTCATCTTCTTTGATAAGAGCGGTCTAACAAGTGCAGTAAGTGCAAGAACTCCTCCTTCCCCGTTATTATCTGCTCTTAAAATAAAAGAAAGGTATTTGATACTCACAATGAGAATAAGTGCCCATACCATTAACGAAAGCACTCCGTATACGTTGGCTGTATTTACGGTTATTGCAAATTCGCCATGAAAACATTCGCGGATAGCGTACAAGGGACTTGTACCTATATCACCAAAAACAACGCCTAATGCCGCAATTGATAATTTTGTTAATTTTCTTTTTTCTGTTACGGTTTGTTGTTGTTCAGTCAAAATCAATAGTTATATGTTAAGTAACTAAATGTCATATTTAGCATTAAATAGGACTTTTATATTAAATGGTAAGTAAATTTAGTGTTTTATGGACTTGGATGCGAGTTTGGATTGACGACCACTTCCTCTCAGTTGATTTGCAGAACAGTTTAAAATATTCAAATAGATATGATAAACTCAATTATCTATTTAATTAGCATTAATTTTTTTGTAGTACTATATTTTCCCGCTGTTAGCCTGTAAAAGTAAACTCCTGTTGGTAGATTCTCAGCATTGAATTCTATCTCATAATTTCCTGCCGGTATTTCTTCATTTACAAGTGTGACAACTTCGTTTCCTAAAATATCATAAACCTTCAATTGTACGAATTTCATTAATGAAGTTCCTACATCCTGGATAGTATATTTAATTTTGGTAGTTGGATTGAATGGATTTGGATAATTCTGATATAATTTGAATCCATTAGGATTAATATTATCTGATACATCGGTCGTGCCTGTAAATTCATAACAACCTATATCGTAATCGTTTTCTTGAGGACGCAGAATGTCTTCAAGATCAACTGAAACGATATCAGAAACCAAGGATGTTCCAGTATTTGTCGCCTGTGAATTTATTGTTAAATGAAAATCTTCCGTTAAATAATCAGCAAATATATTTTCCTTTGAACCAGCAATTAAGGAATGCAAATCATAACCAAGATTTTGCCAGGTGGACAAAGAAATAACCGTGTTATCTCCATCAGAGCTAAGTCGGTCTTCCAATAAATTGTAATCGCTTGTAAAACCTGTAAATGATTCAGCATCAACAGCAATGCTTCCTCTGAAGCTGTGATTGTTAATTAAAATATTGTTGTACAAAGTATTTCCTGTCGAACCATCGACTATCAAAATATTCCATCTTCCATCTGAAGGATTAATAATCGTGTTATTGTAGACTTTGTTGTTCTTGGATCCCTCTGCCCCGTCGATCATAAAAAGTGCAATACCTGTAGAATAATTATTGTACAAAAGATTATTATATATTTCCGATTCCTGAACGCCATCCAAATTTATTGCGGAGCCACCTCCGTAACAATTATCGTGTAAAATATTACTCTCGATAACAGCATTAGTAATTATTCCATCACCACCCTGTGAATGATCGGCATTTAATTGAATTCCACAACCGTTATTTTCGAAGCAAAGGTTGTTTCTTACGATCGGTCTGTCACCTGAGTTAGAAACATAAATTCCATGTTCATCCTGGCTGTAAGAGCAAACATTATTTTCAATTGTAATATCATCCGTAAAACCGGTAAAGATTCCCCAGCAATAGTTGTTGTGACAATAATTGTTTTTAATTGTTACAAAGTCTGAAACAGCAGCACGAATACCTGCTCGCGGTTGATTTTTAACTTCAAAACCATCAATTATAATCCATGCTGTATTTTCAATGTTAATTCCATCAGATGTAACATAATTCTGCTGATCGATTACAACATTATTTTCTATCGCCTTAAAAACAATTGGAGAATTTTGAGTCCCATTTTCTCTTAAATCGAAGCCGGAATAATTTCCACTTAAAACTAAAACAGAATCTCCAGCTGAAACGATATCAGCAGCGTGTTGAAGAGTAGCAAAGGCTGTAGAGGAAGTTAAACCATTATATTCATCATTACCAGTTTCGGAAACAAAATAGGTTGTTTGAGCAATAAGGGATTTTGATAAAAGAGACAGGCATAGCGTGGTAATTCTAAAATAACTTGTAAACATAAACTCTCCGGGAAAATCTCTTCGTTTTTAGTCAGTATACTGACAATAAGAATACCAAGCGGTTTTTTAATCCATTTAATGGTAATTGTTGATTTAAATCAAATTTAACTTATGAGTCAGCGACAAATATTACATTTGATCGTCTATTATGATATTTTTACTTAATTCATTTATGAAATTATAAATTGATATAACCTAGTTTTTTAACCGGAGATCCACTATGGATTTTAATCTTATCAAAAAATCAGAATTCGATAGAGTAAAATCATCTGATGGCGATTGGACAGTAAAGATGCAGCTTTTTGCCGATATGTGTCGGTATAACACTCTTGTTGCTGTAAAAAAAGCCGGTTCAGGTCACCTAGGTTCCTCGCTTAGCGCAATGGATATTACAACTTATCTCTATCTAAATGAACTTAATGTTTTGGAAGTCGGGCTAGATTCACCTGATAGAGATATTTATTTTTCATCAAAAGGTCATGATGTACCGGGATTGTATTCCTTGTTTTATGCTCTTGGAATTATTCCCGGGAAAAAGTTATTAATGTTGAGAAAATTGCACGGACTCGATGGCCACCCTGAAGTTCGCCAGCCGGGAATTGAAGCAAGCACAGGTTCACTTGGTATGGGAATTTCTAAAGGGAAAGGAATGGCGTGGGCAAAAACCTATCAAAAGAAAAAAGGACACGTTTACGTTTTAACCGGCGATGGTGAATTCCAGGAAGGACAAATTTACGAATCGCTCCAGGCCACAGCTCACCAGAAAGTAAATAACATTACAGCAATAATGGATCATAATAAATACCAAACCGATATGCTTGTTGCAGATGTCAACAATATTGAGGATGTTGTTGAAAAAGTTAAAGCTTTCGGATGGCACGTTGTAAGAATTAATGGACATGATTTTAATGTTTTGAAAAAAACTTTTTCTGAACTGAAAAAAGTAACAAACAAACCAAAGATGATAATTGCTGATACGATTAAGGGTAGGGGAGTATCATTTATGGAGAAACCCGAGGTTGAGACTTTTGCAGGCAAGACACTTTATAAATGGCATTCCGGTGCGCCCGATGATGGAAGCTATGAGAAAGGATTAGCTGAGTTAACTGAAACAATTAACAACCTCACAAATAAACTTGGAATAGAAAAAATAAATATGCCTGAAAATAAAGCTGAGGGAAAGGTTGCTACAAAACTCACTAAAGAATTTGTAACTGAAGCTTATGGTGATGCACTTTGTGAGATTGCTAAAACAAATGATAAGCTTGTCCTTCTCGATGGTGATCTTTCTGCGGATTGTAAGCTGCGTAAGTTTGAAAAAATGTATCCTCAGCGGTTTATAGAAAACGGAATTGCCGAACAGGATATGGTTTCAATGGCGGGTGGGCTTGCAAGAATGGGATTAATCCCCGTTGTGAATACATTCGCAAGTTTTCTTGCTTCAAGAGCCAACGAACAGATTTACAACAATGCAGGTGAGAAAACAAAAGTGATATATACCTGTCATTTTTCTGGAATGATTCCTGCCGGACCGGGAAAATCTCATCAGAGTGTAAGAGATATTTCTTTGTTTGGAGCTTTACCTAATGTTACGATTATTCAGCCATGCAACGGTGAGGAAACAAAATGGGCAACTGAGTATTGTGTGAATGAATCAAAGGAAAATTGTCTGTTAAGATTAGTAATTGGTCCTTCGCCGGAAAAAATTAAACTCCCGAAAAACTATAAATTTAAGGTTGGTATTGGTGCTGAATTAACTGAAGGAAACGATGCGATGCTTTTTAGCTATGGACCTGTTATGCTTCATGAAGCACTGGTTGCATCTGATTATCTTAAGAAGATAGGATTTGGATTAAAAGTTGTTAATATGCCGTGGCTGAATAAAATAGATAAAGAGTGGTTGAAAAAGGTAGTTAAAGATCAGAAGAAAATTTTTGTGCTGGAAGATCACTCAGCAATTGGTGGATTGGGAGATAGACTAATAAACGCATTAGTGGAAATTCGTGAAATTAGCGGCAAAGAATTTACAAACCTCGGATTAAGAGAGTATCCCGAATGCGGAACACCTTTGGAAGTTCTTGAATATCACAAACTTGACGGAAAATCTTTAGCACAAAGAATTTCGGGAGTAAAAGACATAGAAACAGAAGAGAAGATTAAACAAAAATATACGGCAGATGCACCTCAGTAATTGCTAATTGTACTCAATTGAAAAAGATAGTTTTAATTTAATTATATCATTATTCCTCTCTTTCGAATTTGTTAGTAGCATCAATGTTTAGCGAGGTTACTTTGCCATCTTTATCAAAATCGAAGTAGATTGTGTGCTTATTGTATTCATCAAGCCATCTGCCATTCGCATCCGGTTGTTGAAGCTTAACATTTTCTTTTTCAAGCGGATCGTAAATGCTGAGTGTATTATTATCATAACTTACTGTAAACTCAGCATTTACTGCAGCGAACAGATAACTGCCTAAATACGGCTTATATTTTTCGGGTATATCCTCTTTGATCTCTTTTGGATCAGATTTCCTTGTCATTGAAACAATTTCGTGGAACATCATTTCAGAAACTTTTCCATTTTCATCTTTATTAAAGTTTATATACAACCTGGGACTTAATTTACAATACCTCCTGCCTTCTTCATCTGCTTCATTGAAGGGAAGAACCATTTGTCCGGGTATATCAACCGAAAGATTTCCGTCTTTTTCAAGCACTTCAAATGTTTTTCCGCTTTTATCGTGTTTATATTTACCGATAAATGCTTCAAATTTTACAGCCCCTTCTTTTATTTCATCAACATTTTTTGTTGCAAGTTTATAGTCCAGTACTTCAAAGTTGTTGCCGTTAAACGAACTTGCTACGGATTCATATTCGGCAATTCTTATATGTCCTGCATCTACAAAATCCGTTTCAAATGCAGTTGCATCTACGGGAATCCAGCCGTTTTCTCCCATATAAATTTCATTCCATCCATGCTGACCAAATCCTCCACCGAAGTTAGGAACATACATTGCTCCCCAGACAACTCTGGCAGGAATACCGACTGCACGGCAGAATGCAGCAAGTAAAAATGAATGAGAACCACATTCACCAGCTCTTATTTCATAAGTCTTTTTTGCAGTGCCTCCGCCGGGGATAGCATAGCTGATATTTTCAGCCACCCATTTGCTTAACTTTGTTGCTGCTTCCCAACTGTCTTTTGAATCTTCAGTGATTTCTTTTGCCTTTTCAATAAGAACAGGGTCATCAGATTCTATTGCAATATCGGGCTGCAAATATTCTTTAAATGATTTATTATCATAATTTGGTGGAAATGGAGGGGCGTTTGTTCCATCATATTTTTCGTGTGCTATTTCAAATATACCGCTGATATGATTATCCTCCACAGTCCCCGTAAATTTCTGACCGGGTATATTAAGATCTTCAACTGTTAATTTATTCCCCGAAGGATCTATTTCTGCTTTTAATTTCATATAATTAATAGAAGGAACATCCGAAATAAACACATTGGTTTTCGTAAGTATAGATTCATTCATATTTGCAACTTTAATCTTATCCACAACAGTATGATCTGCCAGATAAATTTTTCTGTTCATAACCTCGGTCTTTAAAAAGTAGTCGTAATCGGGTGATAACCAATAAGTGATTTTAACTCCCGTCTTATTGTTTTTTTGTTCGATTACAATAGTTTTATATTTCTTACCTGCTAACTCCAGCTCTTCTTCCCTGAGTTTTTTAAATGAGGAGTTTTGAATTTCACCTTCAATAGCTTCAAGGATATCGTAGGTGACTTCATCCATACCCTGATTCAAAATATTCTCTTTTAACCGCAGGAATAATTCATCGTTACCGGATAATACATTTTCCGATAGTTCCAGTTTTATAGGTTGAGAGCTTAGCGATGAAGTAATTGTAGCATCATTTCCTTCAAGAATCACTTCAAACTCCTTTTCAATAGCCCCTTGTTTTATATCTCCTTTAGTATATAAATTTCTTCTTGTTTCAGGATCAAGATAAGATTTCATCTTCATCTCGCTGTTGAATTCACTTCCAAGAACTGAGAGCATTATAAATACATTTAATTCCTGTTCTATAACATTTTGCCCGTCTTTAAGAACATTTTTCTGAGAAGCTTCAGTATAACCACACAAAACATTATTTATTTCTATAGCGTAGTAAGTTTTATCATTGCTAAGCGAATCATCGGTTGGAGGTTTACATTTAGCTAGTCCAAACTGTAAAAAGCAAATAAATGTGAAGAATAAAATTTTTTTTATGCGGTGGAGGTTATTTAAAGATATCATTTCTTTCTCCTCTGATTCATTTGAAGGATAGAATCCTATATTACTTTTTACAAAATAATTAAACTTTAGGGGAAATTTGAATAAAAAGTTTAGAAGGAATAATAATTACTTCAGTGGTTATTTCTAATTAATAACCTATAGATGATGGAATATTAAAAGTACTAACAAAGTAAAATTATCATTATCAATAATTTAGGTTGGGAAGAGAATTTTTGATGCCAGAATGGAAGACTAATGATTTGTCGGAGCATCTGGCTTATATGGCATTTTGTAATTAATTAAGGTAAAAACCAAGCATAAGTAGTAATATTTCTATTTGTAATTCTTTTAAAGTAAAGTTTTTTTAAATGTAAACAATCATTTTTTGGCATATAAGTTGATTTTTACAGTAGTTGTTAATCTGATTTTTTGAGTTAATTACAAAATTTATCAACGTTTTACTTGTGGGTTTATGATTAAGATAGGTGGGAAACTTCCGGCGAAATTCGCAATTAAATTTGCACTTTTCTTTATTGTTATAGCAGCTTTGGCGTATTTCTACTTTACTAATTCATTTGAAAATGAAGCTATTGAAAAATTCAGATATAAAGCCGAAGTCTTTTCAAATTACTTAGAACAAAATCCCCATATTTTTTGGATGAAGAAACAGATTGATGATCGCGATCAGATAATAAAATTAATGGAGCTTAATGATGCAGTTTATTTAGTGCTGGAAGATAAAGAGGGCAGTGTATTCGATGCATTTAACATAAAAGAAGCAGAAAATAATTTTTATATAACCACGAGAAATAATGAAGGAATATCACAGGATCATAAGATTTTTCGTATTTCATTACCGATAGTAGCAAACAGGATGAACGTGGGGAAAATTTATGTGGGATTCTATGCTTTTGATATTATTACTAATCTTTATAAAAAAGAGCTTCTTACTGCGTTGCTAAGTCTTTCGATACTTCTTCTGGGAATCATAATTTCTTTCTATCTGGCATCAATTTCCTTTAAACCTTTAACTAAAATCAGTTCAACATTAGATCAACGAATTAAAGGGGGCAAAAATGTAAAAATAGATTATAGAGAGAAAGATGAATTCGGATTACTCGCTGAAAAAATTAATTCTGTTATGAATGAGCTTGATATTTCCTCCGATCGTGTTGAATCTCTTAACAGGAAGTTAAAAAATGTTTTCAGGGATAAAATTCATGAAATGGAATTTGAAATTAACCAAAAGCAAATTGCCCTGGCATCACTTCGGACAAGTGAAGAACAGTTCAGACTTTTATTTGAGAATGCTCCAATTGGTATGGTTATAGTTTTACCCGATATGAAAATAAAAAGTGCAAATAAATCTTTTTGCAATACTCTTGGTTATGAACTGGATGAGCTTATTGGTTTACGTTTGGAAATTTTATTTAGTATAAGAAGAGTCGGAGATTCAATCTGGGAAAACTACGAACCCGATGAAAAACTGATGAATTTATGTTCGAAACAGGTACTGATGAAAAAAGACAATTCAATAATACGTGTAATAGCAAAATATGATGTCGCTCACGATAATTATAATCAACCTAAACATTATATAATACAGGTATCGGATATTACAGAACTTCTCCGTGTACAAAACGAATTAGAGATTGCTTTAGAAAAAGCCAATGAATCAAGCAGACTTAAAGATGCATTTCTTGCCCAGATGTCTCACGAGATAAGAACGCCACTTAATGTTATTTTAAATTCAGTACCCATCTTAGCTGATGAGGTTGGCGAGAAGGATGAAGACATTCAAATTATAATCGACTCTGTCGGTAGTGCAGGAAAAAGATTACAGCGGACAATTGATATGATATTGAATATGTCTGCTGTACAAAGTAGAAATTTTAAAGCCGATTTTAAAACTGTTAACCTTGTTGAGGAATTAAGAAATCTCGTTACCGAATTCAGACCGCTTAGTGATGATAAAGGGTTGGATTTATTATTTAGTTCTTCTACAAAAGATCCGATGATAATGCTGGATAAATATACTGTTATACAGATATTTCAGAACATAATTGATAATGCGATAAAATATACTAAAAAGGGTTTTGTAAGGATTGTAATTGAAGACGATCGTTATAACAGGCTATTAGTACTCGTCGAAGATTCCGGTATAGGGATGAGCCAGGAATATATTAAGGACATATTTGTTCCTTTCTCGCAAGAGGATATCGGCAGAAGAAGGGAGTATGAAGGTAATGGTCTTGGATTAGCACTTGCAAAAAAATATTGTGAAATCAACAATGCAACTTTGAAAGTAGAGAGCAAAAAGAACACAGGTTCTGTATTTACTGTCGTTTTCTCAAGAGAAAGTAATAATGAAAACTTAAATCAACAGGAAAAAGAAAGCGTTTACAATAATCATTGAAAATTATAATGTAGAAAATTTGAAGAATATACCTCGACTAATCATTCCCTTTAATAATTAAACCGTACTTTCCTTTTCATCCCATATATACTTATTTGTTACTTAGAATTCATTCATCATACATTAAGTTAACCTGAAGAATAAATTAGAATTGTGTTTGCGGACTGAGATTTTAAAAAAATCCCCCAAATCCAAATGTTTTGAATTGGGGGAATGGAGATTAAATTGTGGAACTTACTTAAGAAGAATCATCTTCTTTGTTTGTGTATAATCGTTAGTTTGTATTCTGTAGTAATATGTACCGCTTGGTAAGTTCTGTGCGTTAAAGTTTACTGTATATGTGCCGGCTTCTTTCATTTCATTTACCAGATCTTCAACCTTTTCGCCAATTGAGTTAAAGACTGATAATTTAACCGTATTTGTCGATGAGATTGTAAAACTTATTGTCGTTATAGGATTAAAAGGATTAGGATAATTCTGGCTTAATTCATAAGTGTTTACTGTACCAAGATCTACTTCGATCGGTTTTGAGTATTCGTATTTTCCATCATTATCAATTTGTTTCAGGCGATAAGAGTATTTACCGGATGTTATTCCTTCATCTATAAAGGAATAATTTTTTGGTGAATTTGAATTTCCATGTCCTTGAACAAAAGCCAGTGTTTGCCATTGCCCGTTTTGTGTGCTAGAATTTTTACGTTCTACCTTAAAGCCATAGTTATTTACTTCGGTTTCAGTTCTCCACTGTAGGTTGATTCCGTTTTGTAGATTTATTGCAGAGAATGTGGAAAGCTCTACAGGCAGCGGACTACCGCTAATCCATAATACATTGCCGTTCAAATCAAGACTCCCGTTTACTTCTTCTAATAATGTTTCCACTGCGATATCACTAAGTAAATTTATAGTTCCTGACGGTTTATCGATTACAAGTCTATTGAATGTGCTTGCGTCTGGTAAAGGTGCTGATGCACTGTAAATAGTCTGATCCCCAGTCCCGTTAAAGGTAAAAGTTGCTTTAGTCACATCCAGATCTGGATTATTATTTGTAAAAGATCCTGCAATTTTAATATTCACATCTTCCTGAGAATCAAACATAGGATTTACACCATTATCAATGATAACATTAAAAAATTGTGTTGTTCCATTTGAAAAATCGGATTTTCCATTACTACTACCTATAAAGTGAATCGTGCCGCCTGTAGAAGTATAAGTACCTTTGTTCTTAAATTTATCATTTACCATTAAAACATTTGAAGTCTCATTGTACATTCCACCGTGTTTTAATTCTATATCTTCTGTGGATAGAATACCGCCAAAATGATTCAGTGTTCCGCCTTCTTCAATTGTTATTTCATTATAGATGTTTAATGTTCCGTCATTTATGGTAAAAACACCTTCTGATTTTATGTTAAGTGAACCTACATTATAAGTACCTTCAGACAGAATTGGATACAAGCCACTTTTAACATTTGATATAGTTATTTTATCTCCCAGTTGAGGTAAACTTGAGGGCTTCCAGTTTCGGGCATCTTCCCATTGGTTGCTGACTTTTCCTGTCCAGGTTTTAGATCCCGCATGCAAAGTTGCTGTACCGATTAAGATTACAACCAGAACAGGGACTAATGAAAATAATTTACTTAAGTGTGAAGATTTACAGATAGTTTTTGAAGTTGAAAGGGTAGTATTAGCTTTTTTGAACCAGTCTATCATCAAGGCTGCTAATGAATTATCGGATATCATTTTTATCTCCTAATTTGAAGGATTATTTAAGTACTAATTAAATGTCCTCAAAGCATTAGCATCCGCTTGTTAAGGTAGTCCCAACAGGCGTGCCATCTCTCTTTGGTACATTAGGGGCAGTTAATATCGTAAAAAAAGTGCTTTCTTCTTTCATTAACAAACTTTTCAAAGCTGTATATTAGGAAAGTGTATCAGGAAGGTACAGTGAATAAGAGGTTCATTAAGCTTAAGAACCACATGTGAAATATTAGTTAACTTGTATAATTATTTCATTCTTTTGAGAACAAAAACAACACAATTCAGATTTACGAGATAATATTGTTCTTTGAGATGCATTTATTTAATCAAAGCTCACAATTCGCTGGAAAATTGATTGGAGATATATTTAAATAAACTTCAGTTCATTTAAAAAGCTTAAGACCTACTGCTTCACCCATGATTCGATGACCTGTTTCATTCGGATGAAGATGATCTCCTGTATCGCCTCCCGGTAAAAGTTGTAAAGGATTTTCAGGATCGCGCATTGCAGCATCCAGATCAATAACGGCATCAAAACGACCACTTGTCCGAATCCAATCATTGACTTTTTCCAATGCTTTTTGGTGATCCGGTGAATCATAAAATGAACCACCGAAAGGCATTATAGTCGCTCCATAAACAAGAATTCCTTTAGCATGAGCTCTATCGATCATTTGTTCGTATGCTGCGATCAGACCATCTGCAACCTTAGCTGCACCTTCCGATCCTCTGGATCCGCCAATGTCGTTTATGCCTTCCAGGATAATCAGCCAGCGCACACCGGTAGCTTCAATAACATCCCTTTCAAAGCGATCGAGGGCTGAGGGTCCCAGGCATGGACGAAGCACGCAATTTCCACCAATCCCGGCATTAAGAACTGCTATATGCTCAGTTCCGGGATTCCTCAGGAGACGTTCGGAAAGTATATCCGGCCAGCGGTTTTGTTTGTTTGTTCCGGACCCGCGTCCATCGGTAATAGAGTTACCCAATACAACAACGGCCGCCGCATCCTCCGGCGCAACCACGTCTATTCCATTAATGTTGTACCAGTGATCTGTGGTAACAGCACCGGGGAAATCCACTTCGGAAATATGGTTCCCCTTGAGCAGGTATGAAGTTGTTCGTGATCCCGGATGTCCCGTTACATCAGGTGGTGTATCACCGAAGTAAATAGTGATTGCTACATTAGAACGCGGCTTAAGCTCGAAATGGAATGGATCGGACACAATAGCTTTACCTGGTTCAATAACAACTTCTGTTTTTCCATCGAATTTAAGTGCGAGGTCAGTAGCGGGATCAATTTTGCTGCTATCAACAGAAACAGCGATATGAACAGAATGAAGTGTTACCGGACTTTTGCTGAATTCATTTGATAATCGAACACGTATGCTGTCTCCACCAATCGAAACACAAGCTACCTGGCGTAGAGTATTGTTACTCAATCCCGGTTTAGGGGGATTGTTTCTTGGTTCAACAAGTTGTGGTGATGTGGTCCAAGTTCCAACCCATTTTTCACTATTATCGGGTTTGCTGGATTGTTCAGGATTACTGAATGCTACAAGAAAAAGGGTGAAAAGTAATCCTGCTAGAACCGAAAAACTTGGGAATAAATAGCGTAAATGTGAGAAAAGTTTAGAAGTGAAAATCTTTTTCATGAAAGCTTTCCCAGACATTGTTGATTAAAAATCATTTTACAGTATTTGTAATATAAGAATTAATCTGTACTCTCTGCCGTCAAAAAAAATAGGAAATATCAAAATCTTAATTACTTTACGGATGTTGAATCGTCCGGTACAAAATCCAGCACAATCGAATTCATACAAAAACGTTTTCCTGTTGGCGGCGGACCGTCATCAAAAACATGCCCAAGATGACTTCCGCATCTTCCACACAATACTTCAATTCTGTACATTCCGTACGAGTTATCCGATTCATAAATAACTGAGTTTTTTCGCGCAGGCTCGAAGAAACTCGGCCAACCGCAGGTGCTTGCAAACTTGGCATCGGAACGGAAAAGTCTGTTACCGCAAACCGCACAGTAGTATGTACCGATACCATTAAAGTCTGTGTATTTTCCTGTAAAGGCGGGTTCGGTTGCTTTTTCACGAGCAACTGCATATACATCGGCAGGCAATATTTTTTTCCAAACTGAGTCCGGAACATTGAGAACAGATGTATCGGTATGTGAATAATATGGATTACCGGATTGCTGATTCATCATCATTGTACCTGCCTCCTGAATTTTATAACCGCTGACTATTAGAAAAGTTGTAAAGTATATTATAGTTATTATTAGAATCTCAGATAACTTTTTCATTCGAATAATTTCCGTTCTTAAGACATTTATAGCATAAACCTCTGAAAATCCTTTTATATGTTCAATAGCATTACCCGTAGCAGATTATTGAAATTAAAATGTAAATCCGGTTACTTAACAAGCATTAAATATAATTAGTTAAAAGAGGTTCTTACTTACTCCATTTTATGTTTATTTCTTTACTAATCCTAAAGGCAACAAAGTTTTCCCATGTACTTCATTCAATACCTGTGCTATGCCTGTATAAATTGCAGAAGCACCGCATACAATTCCCTCGATACCGGCAAATTGTTTTATACCTGCACTGCCGGTTGCATCACCTACAGCTAATAAAAAGAAAAGTAATGCTAAAGTACTGAAAACAACCTGCAATGCTTTTGACAACTTTAAAGTACCTATGAACATTAGGAACGTAAAAATTCCCCAGAGAATTAGATAGTAAACCATTCCGGTTTCGGATGTTGCATCTATCCAGCCTAGTTTCGGCATTACTATCAAAGCAACAAGCGTCAGCCAGAAGAAACCATACGATGCAAATGCAGTTAATCCGAACGTATTGTTTTTCTTCCATTCCATTATACCTGCAACAATCTGTGCACAACCCCCGTAGAAAATTCCCATGGCAAGTATCATTGAGTTTAATTCAAAGATACCTGAGTTGTGCAGGTTCAGCAGAACCGTTGTCATACCGAATGCAAGTAATCCGAGTGGTGCAGGATTTGCCGAATTGTCTTTTAAATCCAGGCGGGCGTCTCCGTTCATATCATCCTCCTATATGTAGTTTTGGATAAGAGACTTCCGGAAAATGGTTCTAATGCTTTTCGTCATTCTCACGCAAGTGGGAATCTGAAGTAATTTTGTGAATTCCTTTTTTCAAGTGAATGACAACATAAATTTTTCCGAAGTCTTACAGTAATAAATATATGTTAATTATCATTATTTGCGAATAGTTTAGCAATCGAAATTATGTGAAGTTAATTATCTTATTAATCCTATACAAATGTAACTTTGGTGGTAGCCGCAGTCTTTAGACTGCGATAAATGATTAAAACGCAACTTAAAAG
>JAJDNK010000291.1 GCA_022340715.1 bacterium BMS3Abin03
CTTTTAACTGGATCCATCGTATTATTTTTCGGTTCAGGAATACTGGCATTGGGATTGGCTTTATTGAATTTGATCTGGTATAATTTGATTTATACTCCATTAAAAAAGAAATCATCACTTGCTATCATTCCTGGTGCTTTGGTCGGTGCGATTCCACCAGCGGTTGGCTGGATCTCAGCAGGAGGATATATATTTGATAAAGAAATTTTAATTTTATCTTCCTTCTTTTTCATCTGGCAAATTCCACACTTCTGGTTATTAATGATGTCTTTGGATAAGGATTATCAGCAAGCTGGGCTGCCTACTATAACAAAGTACTTCAGCAAAATACAATTGGCTAAAATCATTTTTGTATGGATTTTTGCAACTGTTATTACAGGTTTCCTAATACCTTTTTTTAGATTAATGGATTTTTCTGTCGTTTATTATGTGCTGCTTGCTGCAGGTATTTTCCTGACTCTAAGCGCAGTTAAACTTTTAAGCTGGCAGGAGGAAAATATTTCATTCAGATTTACATTTAGAAATATAAATCTGTTCGCATTACTGCTTATCGTTTTAGTGTCAATCGATAGGCTTATTAAATAATTTGTTAATAATGAGATATTAAATGGAGTTTCTTAAAAATATAGCTTTACCCCAATCGGCTGAACATATTCAACTACTTCACCTTATGCTTATTTTGGTATTATTTCTTTTTATTCCTTTTATCAGTTCAATATTTGGTGGTACCTCGCTTTCATTATATTTTAAGAGACTTGGAAGAAAATCAGGAGACGACAGATATAATAAGCTATCAAAAGAAGTTATGGAGCTGGTTACAATTAATAAGGGGGTTGGATTTATTATTGGAATCGTTCCTTTATTTACAGCAATTCTGATTTTATCACAACTTTTCCAAAACTCTGAAAATTCTCAGTTAGATTATTTCGGTTATACACTTATTCTCGTTGCAATAGCTTTAATATTCATTTACAGTTACCGTTATTCATTATCGTTCAACAGGATCTTTCAGGCATTTGGTAATCAACCCTCCAATGATAAAGAAGTGCAGGGAGATTATTTAAAATTTTCTGGAGTAAGCAAAAGAATAAGTGATCAGGCGGGAACTTATGGAGTTGTAATTCTTTTCATAGCTTTATGGCTTTTCTCGGCAGGTATTTCTGCAGCAATGTTCGGGAACCAGTGGCTATCAGGTGGATTATTTGCTGTACTGTTTCATCCGGTCGTAATACTGAGGTTGATTTTACTATTAATCGTCGCATTTATGTTAGCTGGAGGAGCAGTACTTTTTGGTTTCTTTTATATGAATTCTGAGAAATATGATAGCGATGGTGAGTATGGAAAATTTGTCAGATCCAGAATTATTAAAGTTGTATTCACTTCAGCGATATTCTTACCGGTTATTTTATTGATTAATATGTTTGTTGTCCCCGGACAATTACTTTCGAGTGCAATGTTCGTTTATGTTATACTTGGATTGATTCTATTATTTTTTGCTTATCATTTCCTTTATATGCTTTATACGAAATTCAGCAGCAAGTTTACGGCATTATTATTCTTTACACTTTTATTTCTTGTGTTATCAATAATAATTAATGATCAATTCGTTATAAACAATGCCACGGAGGTAAGTTCTGCCAAGCTTGCTGATAAGTATGAAAAAATGCTTGCAGAATTAAAGGGAGAAAACGGACCGGCTGAATTAAACGGGGAAGAAATTTATAAAATCCATTGTACCGCCTGTCATAGATTAGATTCGAAGCTTGTCGGACCACCCCATGATGAAGTGGTACCCAAATATTTTGGGAAAGAAAATCAACTAATAGCATTTATCAGAAATCCAGTTAAAGTTAATCCGGATTATCCACCAATGCCTAATCCAGGTTTAAAGCCAAGAGAGGCTAAAGCTGTTGCTGAATATATTCTTAAAAGGGTTAAAGAGGATCTGGATAAGAATAAGTAGTATATCAATTTTTTAGAATCAAACAGTGGGAGTTTATAAAAATAGGACCTTCCATTCACTTCCTGTGTTGAACAGAATTAGTAAACGATATTTGTTTGTTGAAATTATTAAATATTGTTAATTTGAAATATTAAAAACTTACAAGAGGAAATAATATGAAAATTTACTGTTACTTTGTTTTTTTTATAGTTTTTCTAATATCAAGTAGTTCTATTGCACAGCTGGATTCAGTTTATTATCTGGGACCGAGATTGGATAGTGTCCTTACCGGGGCAGTACAAACGACTGATAATTTTACTTCTACAATGTTGATGACTGCAAAAACAAACGTTCGGGAAATACCTAATAAGAAACTCCCGAAACAAGATATGTTTATTAATATAGATAAGTCTAAGCTTTCGAAATATGTTTATGTTCAGGATAAAAATATTACAAAACATCCGACTGCGGAGGGACAAACAGTGTTGTTAAATAACTTTAAGGGATACGATATGACAAATGTAATTCCGCCTGATCCGACAATAGCTGCTGGACCAAATCATGTAATAATTTGCGCAAATGGTCAGCCGGGAGCTTTCAGGATTTATGACAAAGAAGGAAACTTGTTAAAAACCATAGAGGCAGATGATTGGTGGGCTGATGTTGCTCCTGAAGAATCCGGTGATCCTCAGGTAATGTATGATCCTTTTGAAGGAAGATGGGTACTGGGCTGGATGTATGTCAACTCTTCAACACAGGAAGCCTCAACTCTTATTGCATATTCTAATAATGATGATCCGTTAGGTTCCTGGTATGTATACAGTTTTCCGTATGCGGGAGGTTGGGGGGATTATCCCCAATTGGGTTTTGATGATAAGGCGATTTATATAAATACTAACCAATGGAGTTGGTCTGGTGATTTCCAGTATGTGAATATGAGGATTATTAACAAGGCGGAATTATACGCGAGTAACGGTGGTAGTGTTAAATACAAAGATTTTTGGGATATTAGAAGACCTGGAGACGGAACAAGTCATTCAGCGTTATTTGGTATTCATCCAACGTATTCATATTCAATCGATGATGTGGGCTATCACTTCTGGTCTAACTATGGTAGTGCTAATTTTTATTGTCTTTTCCAGGTGATTAATCCGACTTCGGATAATCCAAGGTTAAGAGGCAATATCATTCCTGTACAAACTTATCAAGAGACTCCTAATGCGAATCAATTAGGCGGAGGTTCTCCATTAATTGAAGGCAGTGGAAGTGGCTGCATAACTTCTCCAATTGTGAAAGATGGGATACTTTTTATGACTCATTCTGTCGGCAATTCAACAAATCCAGATTATTCAAGTGTAAAATATGTTATATACGATTTATATGGATCAAGTATTTATGAACAAGCTGAACTTGGAGCAGTTGGATACTACTATATATTTCCTGCTCTTGCAGTAGATCAGGATTATAATATTGCGGTTACATTCAGCCGTTCAGCAGACGATGAATATATGGGTGCTTATTATTCTACTAAATATTTTAACGATCCCCCTGGTCTAAGCCCAAGTAGATCATTTGCTGAAGGACAGGGTAATTATGTTATTACATATAGTGGTACCCGAAATCGTTGGGGAGACTATATGGGTATTTACCTGGATCCTGCAAACAATTATGATGTTTGGATGCATACCGAATATGTATCTGAAACTAATGAGTGGTCAACACAGGTTGGAAAAATCCGAATGGTACCAGTTCCAGGAATTTTTGCTTATGCTAATCCCGAGTCTATAGATTATGGTAAGATTGAGGTTGGGACAGGAAGCGATACAGTTAGTGTAGTAATTGCAAATTACGGAACAGACGATTTAACTATAAATGCTATACCGGCAGCTGTGGGAGACTATCATTTACTTAACTCTCCAACACTTCCGATAACTTTAAGTACTTATGATTCACTTACTATTGAATTACAATATACACCAACAATAGAAGGGCAGCAAGATACTATTTATACAATAACTAACAATTCATCAGATTTTACGGGCGTAAATTTAAAAGGGTATGGATGGATTATACATCCTGCTGAAATTAATCAATTATATGCTTTTTCTAATGCTCAGAATAATGGAAATATTGTAAAAATTGATAAGGGTAATGGAGCTGGAACGAATGTTGGTCCATCACAATATACCGATCTTAGAAGTATAAGTATTAATCCTAATACGAATATAATTTATGGTATGAGGTCTACTACAACCGAATCTGAAATTTTAAGAATTAATTCTCAGCTTGGAGATACTTACTCTTTGTTAACAATACCAATCATAGGATTGTTTTCAATAGCATTTGATAATAATGGCGATTTGTATGGTATATTTGGTAATCGGGAAATATATAAAATTAATTTGGACACAGGCGATTATCAATTAATTACTACCTCGGAAGTTATGCCTGTAACTATTGCATTCGATCCTTTAACCAACGAATTATGGGCATCGTACAGAAAACCCAGTTCTCCAAAGGATTTTATTCTTAAGATAGATCTGGCAACCGGGGATACTACTCAGATCGGTCAAACTGGTTTGGGCGAGACTGTACTTGATATTGCTTTTGATGAAGCCGGAAGACTATATGGAATACAGGGTGGCGGTTTTATTAATGAATTGCTCTCAATAAATAAGTCGACTGGAGCCGGAACCGTTATAGGCGAGGTGGGTTTACCAGGTATAAGAGGTTTGGGTTATAGTAGAGGTGAAATAAATTCAATAGATCGCAACAAATCAAATTCTTTGCCTAATAGTTTTGCTCTTCAACAAAACTATCCAAATCCATTTAATCCTAGTAC
Source organism: bacterium BMS3Abin03 (assembly GCA_022340715.1). Classification (GTDB taxonomy): domain Bacteria; phylum Bacteroidota; class Ignavibacteria; order Ignavibacteriales; family Ignavibacteriaceae; genus BMS3ABIN03. Next base: position 4,785 of record JAJDNK010000291.1, read on the forward strand.
AGCTATTAAATTTTCGGTCCCGGAGAATTCAAAAATAACACTTACTGTTTATAACTTGTTGGGTCAGATCGTTAAAGTACTAGCTAATGAAGTAGTTAATCCCGGAAATTATTCGTTTATATGGAATGGTACCGATAACAGTGGCTTAAACGTAAGTAGCGGTATTTACTTCTATGAATTAAAAGCTCATGGAAATAAGGGCAATAGCTTTTCTAAAATAATGAAAATGGTATATTTGAAATAATAGATCAGCTAATCCTCAGTTTCAAACCAAAGCCGGAATTTTCGCATTCCGGCTTTTTTTATTAAATTTAATCACAATTCAATTATATCTTGAAACTTATTTTTCAGAATAAAATTCAAAATTTTACTGGATGCTATTAGAAACTAAAAATATTAAAGAGAATGATATAATTATTTATTCACGGAATTCGATGGATGAGGATTATAATTTCAGGATCATTTTTAAGAACGATCCAAAATTATATCACAGAAAAATCAGTTTTGATTATACAAAAAAACTCATAACAGAATATTTTCCCAAAAATCTGATTGCTTATCGTATAATGACAAACTTTCCCGAGATGCTGATTCCTTCAACTAATTATGGTTGTGTAATTCATGTTAATAGTGAACAAGAATTGATATTTACCGATCCGGTATATGCTGTGAAAACAATAGAAGAATATCTTGAGTTTAACTCTAATGACCAGTTTAAATTCAAAATTCAGAGAGTTGGATATTCTACAATAGATAAAATCGGGAATTCAGCGAATTACACAGAGGAGTTTTTTTACGATTTGAAAATTCAGGAGGCTACTAACCAAAACGATGCAACATATCTTGAATCATTATTAGGAAAAGATGTTCAGACAGAACATATTTTTAAAGATGTTGATGAATTAAAACGTAGTGTCATCTTTGCACCAGAAAACAAGATACGGGATATAAATAAGCCAAAATTAAAACCGGAAAATGATTCTAATATTTTCCGGATAAAACGAGCGGATAGAACTGCAGAAAGAGATTTAACGAATGGTAGTAAAATATATCATTTGGGGGCAGTACATGATATTAGAATTGCAAAAAAATCAGAAGAACATCTTTTCCCTGAAGAGAATATTGTTAAAGAATCGCCTACTAAAACCCAATTAAATGCTAGAATAGACCAATTTAAATTCCGGGAACAAAGAATAACAGAAAAAAATCTTTTTGATGAAGAGATAAAAAAAGAACCCCGTATAAATCTAACAAGGGAAGAAGAAACTAAATACAACGAATTTCGAAATACTCCAGATTCAGAACCTATTGAATCATATAAAATTAAGGTCAAAGAATTTGGCTCTGAAAAAATTGTAGAAACTGGCTCTCAAAATAGAAATGAAGATGATCTATTTACAAAGTTTCTGAAAGACTTAGAAAATGAGAGCAATATGAAGGTTAAAAAACAAAATAAACTAAAACGAAAAGGGAGAGAATCAGATATTATTCAACTATTTAAATCTGTTAAAGCTGAGCAAACTAGCCAGAATATAACGGATGAAGAAAATATAATATTAAGATCAGATGGAAATTCGGAAGATGAATGATTTATTCTTCTATTTCATCAATAATTTGATTAATTACTGCTGGTAGTTTGTTGAAACTATTTTGAGTATTGCGCTTCCTTATATTCTCAACAAAATTTATTTTTTTCTGTAGATTTAATAATTTATCATAACCTTCAACAATTTCTTTTGTAGAATTTGGTTCAATTATAATCCCAGTCTTCCCGTCAACTACGAATTCTGCTAATCCACCTACATCTGTTACAATTACCGGCTTGTTGAATCCATATGCAATATTTAAAATTCCACTTTGGGTTGCGCTTTTATAAGGAAGAACAACAACATCTGAAACCTGGTAATATTTGTAAACTTCTTCATTTGGTACAAACTCATTTATTATTTTGACTCTATTTGCAATGTTACATTTCTTTATAAGATTCAGGTATAAGTCAGGATTATCATAAAATTCGCCTACAATTAACAGGAAAGCATCAGGCTGTTTTTCTAATATTCCCGGGAATGATTCCAAAAGAATATCAAGTCCTTTATATTTTCTAACATAACCGAAAAATAACAGAACTTTGTAATCTTCCTTTATATTTAAATCGGATTTCAGAATTGAAACCGCCTCAGAATCATTTGCTTCATAACAATCATATATAGGGAGCTCTGAGCGGTATATTTTCTTATTTTGTGAATACCTATGCAATTCTTTTACAACTTTATCCGAGAGTGCTAAAAACATGGAGGCGTTTCCAATACCGATTTTTGTAAGAATTTTATCAATTTTGTTTGCTTCATGCGACACAACATTTTCAGTTATAAATAGAAATTTTTTACCAAATTTCTTTTTTAGTAGAAATGAAATAGCACCGTGACAGAACCCAAAAAACGGATGCCACCAATCAAAAATTATTAAATCGGGTTTTTCATCCTTTATTCTGTCGGCAACAATGAACCAATTAACAGGGGAAAGTGAGTTTACAATTCTTTCACTTGGTACTTTAAAAACTTTTTGTTCACTTTTATCGAATTGTGTTGTTCCGGGGAACAAAAGAGAAGGATAAAGAAGTTTATAATTAAAAATTTTTACATTAAAATCGTTTTGCAGAACTTCATAAGTTTTTGTAACAAAGAGAGAATTACCACCCCGGTAAGGATATGAAGGTCCTATAATAATTATTTTCTTTTTATTGGAAGAAACCAAAGTTTATATGATCCTGGAAAAATATTAGCATTAGAATGCAACTAATATAATAATTGAGGTAAGAGTAAAAAAATATCAAATGTTTATGAAAAAGATATTAACTGTTAAAAATATCCGGATCGTCATCTTCTAAGCTCTCATCCGAAGAAGGCATAGTGAACATAGAACTTAACATATCTTTGAACTGAATTCCATTTTCCAATTTGTACCTACTGAGTAGCGAATGTTCCGACAAGCCAAACAAAACAAATTCCATAAGTAGTAATTTATCTTCATCTTTTTCTTTTTTATAGTATTTATTTACTATATCACTCAGTCCCGGTACATCCAGCAGGTTTTTCTCATAATCTTTTTTTGAGAGGTTAGAAAGTAAATCCAATTTATTACCTTTTTGAAACCAGTTTACTATAGGTTGATAAGGACTGGTATTCTCAGTTTTTTTAAGATTTTCGGGATTCGGAAATAAGCTGGTAAAATGACTTTTTATTGCTTTCCCAATTAATATTTGCGCAACCTTATAAGGTCCTTCTTGTTCACCTTCATAAACTAATTCTATTTTCCCGGTAACTGAGGGAATAACACCGAACAAATCGCTTATTCTTGATGTGGTTTTTCCATCACCGTTAAGCAAATTTCTGCGTTCTGCAGTACTGATTAAATTTTCATAAGCTGAAATAGTTAGTCGTGCAGAAACTCCGCTTTTAGAATCAATATATTCACTATCACGAGCTTCAAAAGCAATCAATTCAACCAGTTCTTTTAACAATTCCGGCGTTTCTATTTTTGTTTTCTGATCTTCCGCCAGATTTGCTTCCTGTTCTGTTATTGCACGCGAGTATTCGTGAGTCTTAGGATAATGGGTAAGAATTTGACTATCAATCCTGTCCTTTAATGGAGTAACAATTGAACCACGATTTGTATAGTCTTCGGGATTTGCAGTAAAAATAAACTGGATATCCAGAGGCATTCTTACTTTAAAACCACGAATTTGAATATCTCTTTCTTCAAGGATATTGAACAGAGCAACCTGTATTCTTGCCTGTAAATCCGGAAGTTCATTAATCACAAAGATAGATCTGTGTGAACGTGGTATAAGTCCAAAATGAATAACTCTTTCATCCGAATAAGGAAGCTTTAAAGAAGCTGCTTTAATCGGGTCAACATCACCGATTAAATCTGCAACCGATACATCAGGAGTTGCAAGCTTCTCTGTATATCTTTCATTTCTGTGCATCCATCTTAACGGTGTATCGTCTCCATTTTCCTGTATTATTCGTCTTGCAGTTACCGAGATAGGATTAAATGGATCGTCATTGATTTCTGTGTTATCTATAACCGGTATATATTCATCAAGAAGGTTTATCATCAGTCTGGCGATTTTTGTTTTAGCCTGGCCACGCAATCCCAGCAAAATGATATTGTGTCGTGATAGTATTGCCGTTTGCAATTCTGGAACAACAGTATCTTCATAACCAATGATTCCCCTAAAAGGATTTTCATTATTCTTGAGATATTTTATTAAATTATCCCGCATTTCATCTTTTATTGAATGCGGTCTGTAATTACTTTTTTTAAGATCACCTAAAGTTTTTATTGAGTCTATATTCATTTTTCATCAATTTAATGTAAGTGTTTTCTTCTGTTTCTGATATAATCTTCGAAAATAAAATCTCCGAGTCCATTTAAATTACTATAATATGCTCTGCCGTGATTTGTTTGTGTAAATTCACGAACAAATTGTTGCAAATAAGGATCTCTTGCAATCATAAATGTTGTAATTGTAATCCCAAGTCTTCTACATCTTGCTGCCTGATCCAGTGTTTTATTTACAATTCTGCGGTCTAATCCAAAACTATTTTTATAATATTTTATGCCGAACTTTAGACAAGTTGGTTTGCCGTCTGTTATCATAAATATCTGCTTATTATTCGTTTTTCTCTTTCTTAAAATATCGTTTGCTAATTCCAAACCAGCAACTGTATTTGTATGAAAAGGTCCGACTTCCAAATAAGGCAGATCCTTTATATTAATTTGCCAGGCGTCGTTACCAAAAACAATAATATCAAGAGTATCTTTTGGATATTTTGTTGTTATTAATTCTGATAAAGCAATTGCAACTTTTTTTGCCGGTGTAATTCTATCTTCACCGTATAAAATCATTGAATGAGAAATATCAATCATTAAAACGGTCGAATTAATAACTTTGTAATCGTGCTCTTCAATTTCAAGATCGTTTTCCGTTAGCTTGAAATCATCAAGTCCGTGATTTATTTGTGCATTCTTAATAGATGAAGTTGCATCTATCTGATCAAGTGTATCACCGAAATTATATTCACGTCTTTCTGAAGTAAGTTCATCACCATGACCGGAATAAGGTGTTGAATGGTTCCCTCGCACTGATTTTCTCAATTTAGTAAAAATTTCTTCCAGTGATTGCTTCCTGATAGTTCTTTCACCTTTAGCTGTAATCTTAAAGACTTGGTCGTTTTCATTTTCTTTTATAAAATTCTTTTTCTTCAAATCCTCAATAAAATCACCCATACTGTAATTATCATCAGTCAGGTTATATTTCCTATCCAGTTCATTCATCCAGTTTAATGATTCAAATACATCGCCCGAAGTTACAACGATTAGCTGCAGAAATAATTTAAGAAGATTTTCGAATCCGGACTTATTGAAATCATCCGGAACATACTGTGTGAACCTGTGCCCGATCATCTTTTAATATCAGTTTCTAGTTGAAAAAATTTTATCCTTATCAAATAATGCCGATAATGAAGATAAATTATATTTCCACTTTACACAAGCGAATATTTAATCAACGTGATTTAAAGTAAGTTGAATAAATTAATACGTGATAATATGATTATTGAGGAACGCCTTAAAGGCAATTCCTCATCAATCTATTTTTTTGAAGGTGGAATTCTTGTTTCCAGTATATTATCGATAAGATGATAATTTTTTGCTTCTTCGGAGGTCAGAAAATAATCCCTGTCACAATCTTTGGTAATTTCTTCAAGGGTTTTACCTGTGTGCTTTGATAGAATATTGTAGAGAGTATCTCTTGTTTTAAGCATTTCTTTTGCGTGAATTTCAATATCAGTTGTTTGTCCTTGTAGACCGCCAACCCAAGGCTGATGGATCATAATTTTAGAATTTGGGAGAGCAGATCTCTTTCCTTCAGC
>JAJDNK010000086.1 GCA_022340715.1 bacterium BMS3Abin03
AAATATTGTCCCAACAATGGCTTAGCAGATTTTGTTTTAAACTATTTTCTCATTGAAAAAAATTTTGATGTTGTTTGTTATGGATTAAGCTCTATACAGGAAGATACAGGAAGTAATAGTTTACATCAATACAAAGTCAGAATCGGATTTGAAGCAATTCCGGTACGGCGTATTTTTCTTCTTAATCCAAAATTCAAATTCTTTAAAGGAATTTTTAAACTCAGTCTACAATTACTGATAAAAATACTCCCAAGAAATCGGGGAATAAGAAAAGCATCAGGATTATTCAACTATTTAAATGATTATTAGGTTGATCGGATTTTTTATTCATTTTTAGTTACAAAGAATATAAACTGTCCACATAAGTTTAGTTTTACAGCATTTAATGTTGATTGGGAAATTCTAAATAACTTACCAGTAACAGAAATCAAGAAATTTAACGGTGATTCAATTCTCCAGAATATTTTGAATAATTTTCTGGATTTTATACCTCTTCTCAGTATAAGAGTAATGGAATCGATTCCGGGTCGCAATTCAATAAGTTTTAATTTGGCTTCTTCAAGTAAAACACTAAATCCGAATGGTGTGTAATTCCAATAACTATATGAATGAAAAGGTTCAAGGTGGGACGTAGATCCTATAAAATATCCTCCCGGTTTTAATACTCTGTTAACCTCTTTTAGAAGTTCTCTGGGATTTTTTACATGCTCAAAGACCTGCCTACAATAAATTAAGTCAAAGTAGCCCTTTTCAAAAGGAATATTGATTCCATCAAATGTCATAAACCTTTCATTAGTTTCAGCACGGCTGAGAACTTCAGGAGATTTTTCGATATCAATTCCATACCAATCAATCTTGTCATTTAATTCAGTAAAATCTTTTAAGGAATTCCCCTGCCCGCATCCGAGGTCCAGAACTTTTTGGTATTGACTGGATTCCTGAATCTTCAAAACGCTTTTTAAATAATAATCAATTGACACCTGCTTTGAGTGATCGCTTGGGATGTAGTCTTTTATTACCTTTTTAAGAAGTGAGTTCATTGAACTTGCCTATATATATTAAGCATTTGTGTTACATTCTCATCCCAGTTAAAATATTTTATAACTCTTTTCCGCCCTGCTTTTCCCATTTCCTCTCTTAAATATTTATCTTTTATTAATTTCAGCATCGCGTCCGCAGCTTCTTTAACATTTTCTTTTTCAACAATAATACCGGTTACATTATTTTCGACCACCTCTGGGAAACCACCTACATGGGAAACAACCACAGGTTTTTCACAAGCAGAAGCTTCAATTACCGCAACACCAAAACTTTCACTGTCTTCAATTGAAAGTGATACAAATACATCAAGCATATTATGATATGCCGGAATTTTGTCCGGTACAATAAATCCCGAAAAAATAGTATCTTTTTCAATTTTTAATTCTTTTGTTAAATGTTTTAACTCATTTAAAAGTGATCCTCCCCCAACTACTAACAATTTTAGTCGAATGTCACTTAGTTCATTTTTAACTAGTTTAAAAGCTTTAATCAGGTATTCAACCCCATATTTTTTTTCTAGAGTTTTTATTGTTCCAATAATAAAATCGTCTTTATTAAAAATAGAATCTACTTCACCAGGTTTAAATTTATTTACATCAATTCCAAAAGGCGTTATTTCGATTTCTTTATCTGTAAATTTCCGTGTTTGTAAAGCCATTGCTTTGCTAGTGGATAAAATTTTATCAGCTTTGCTCAGATTATATTCTATAATTCTTTTATGTAAAAAACTCCTTTCAGGAAAATTATAGATATCTGTCCCCCACACAGAAATTATAAACGGATGAAATCCGGAAAGTGCTCCAATTAATCCGAAGCTTGAAGCAAAATGTGAATGCACTATATCCGGTTTAAATTCCTTGATGATTTTTTTCAGGCTTCTTAATGCAGTCAAATAAATAATTTTTGAATATGAGCCAAACGGTTTATTTTTTATTTCAAGGGAAGCATTAAGCGAACTGATTTTCACATTTTTGTTGTATAATTCTTTATCATAATAACTTAAACCAAATAAATAAATTTCTATTCCCTGTTTGGAGAGTGAATTAACCCATTTGATTGTGTGAGGTGCAGCAGGATCTGCAAGAATTAGTATCTTCATAAAATAAAAGTTCGCTTGATCTTAAATTTTAGTATGATTTTCACCTTTAAGATCGGGATTAAGGTGTGATAAACTAATGTTTAAATATATGAGGATTATAAACAGAGTCCAAAATGGAATATCTACAGCTATTCTGCCTATCGTAATTAAACTTATCCCCTCAAAAAAACCTCTTAAAAACATCCCTGCTCCTACAGCAGTTATACCAACAGCAAGTAAAAACAGATTTTTATCATCTGTTTTTGCTCTTTTAATTGTTTGGAAGCCAATCTTAAAAAATACAAACGGGAAAAAGAAAGCTGTGAAAAGACCAAAAATCCCCATATCAGAAAAGAAAACGAGATAAAAATTATGTGAATTGTTAAATCCGCCGGTCTGTTCATATAATTCAACAAATAATTTACCCTTAAAGCTGTTCAATAAAACAGGGAAATAAGTAAACATTTCTTTACCCCACGAACCCGGACCCACACCAAACCAAAAATTGTCTTTTATCATACCTGTGGAAATCTGCCAGAGATAATCCCTCCTCGTTAAGCCTCTTTCTACTCGTAAAACAACGGATACAAACTCGTTAATAGGTTCGACAAATAAATAGCACAGTAATAGAATAATTAAACAAGTGATTAAAATTTTAAAATATTTTTTATTCAAATAGAATAAAATAAAAACGAGACTGGTGATGACCGAAATTATGGCAGAACGCGAAACTACAATCAACATTCCCACGGAAAAAATTACTATAAGACCAATAAGGTATATCCGTTTAGTTTCCGGTTTTTTATAAAATAAAAACGTAATGGCAATTGGAATAACCACAGCATAATAACCTCCAATTGCATTAACATTACCCAACAAGCCTCCAGTTCTCAAGTGAGCCGTTGCTAGGTTTACCAGATTAAAACCGCTGTCAACAAAATTGATAAAGGTACTTAAAGCCATTATTACAGAAGCTATAAATAAGGATTTGATATAAAGGTTGATGTCCTTCCGCATTTTTATAAATGAGTACAGAAGGTACATCAAATAAAAGAATATGGATATTTTAATTATTTGAACTAGACCCGTAAGCGGATAATTAGAAAAAATTGTTGATAGGATCATCACTGTATAAAAAAAGGCGAGAAACTTCAATAGAAGCGATGGAACTATCGGATACTTTTTAAACTCAAGACCATATCTTCTTAAGAATAGAAAACTCAATCCGCTAAACGCAATAATCTGAACTACTAATCTGAGAGATGTGTTAACTTCCCCAACCAAAGTCAGTAATGAAACGATAACGAAAAAGAGATAAAACCTTAAACCATAAATAACTAGTAAATAAATTGCTAAGATTACTGGTATTGCAAACCAGATATATTGTACAAAAATTGAGCAGACAATGGCAATGGATAAAGAAACAGGAATGAAAAATTTCAAATCTATGTGGGCATCTATTTGAAACAAATTAATCCCTGTCATTTAAGATTTGCTGATTGCTTTTTATTTAAACCGAGGTGACCCAAAAAATCCATCACTTTAACTTGCACTTCCTGAAGAGATAATGTATTCATACACTCATATGATGGACAGCCTCTTCTACCACCATTAGTAAAACATAATTTTTCATTCGCTTTGGGAGAACACCTTAATTTTTTAACTATATAGCTATTAATACCGGTTAATGGTTTATGAAAATCCGGATTGGAAGGTCCATACACCGTAAATGTAGGTTTCCCCAAAAGATTTGCAATATGCATAGGTCCCGAATCATTACCAATAAATGCAGAAGAATTTTTTATTACATCAATTAGTTCTGTTGTCGTTTTGGTTTCTGTATATTTCAAGTTTTTGTAACTCAATTCTTCAAAAATTCCATTTGGTAACAATTTCTGCGGAATCACAAACATACAGTTATAGTTTTCATTAATAAATTCTGCCAATTCAATATAGTTTTTGAGGCTCCATTCTTTTGCCTTCCATCCTGCAAAAGGATGAATTAATATGTGCCCATCATTAATTAGCTTCTCATTTATTAACTCAAATTTACCATTGGTTAATGGAATTTTAGATCTTACCGCATCCAGATAAATATCGGTTATGTGTGGTTTTTTTCTTACCGGGAAGTAAGTTGTGTAAATGTTTTTGAATATATCTTTATTTATTCCAATAATTTTCTTTGCTCTAGAATTGAATATTAACATTGCCGATGTTACAGTTCCCGTCAAATCGTAAATTATTCCGGGATCACACTTTCTTATAATTTTCCTTGCTTTCCTACTCCCGATTCTGTTTGTAAAATGGAATTCGTTATGGTTAAGAGGAACTAAATCTAGATTTTTAAAAGATATTTTAAATATATCTTCTGTACCCTGAAAACATACTAACGATATTTTATTATTAGGGAACTTTAATATTTCATTAACAGCAGGAACTGTAAAAACAGAATCACCAAGTTTATGAAGAGCAATTATTAAAATATTTTCCGAATTGTTCGAAAATAATTTCTTGTATTTTCTAACAGTGAAAAAAAATGAATTGAAGAGAATTAAAACAATATTTTTTAAGAACCGTCTTCTATATATGAAATTAGAAAATTCCAAATGAATACCAGAAAAATCAAATAGAAATTTTAAAAAGATAATTATAGTTGAATCTGTTATCGATTTTAGTATCCTAAAAAATCAAATATCCTCTATAAAGATATGTACTTCACTAAAGTACTAATTCATTTTAATCGCTTTATTCAGTATTTAAATGGATCTTACATCCCTCAGATTCCGGATGATACTACCAGCTAGCTGAATTGAACCATGATTAGCAAGTTTTAGGTTTAATAAGAAGAACGCATAGAATATTACCATCTTAAATAAATCCTGAAGAATATATATTCTTAATATACCGCTAAATAGAATTTCAACTATAAAAAAACAAATTATTCCATTGAATAAATAAAAAACTAACTCTTTAAAAAACACCGACTGCTTTATTCCGGGTATCTTATGATAAATCAGTAGCATACTTAACAAAAATAAAAATATATAGCTAACTGATGTAGAAAACGCAAGCCCATTTTGTTGATATGAATGTACAAGTAAAAAATTTAAAATTATTTTAATTATTATACCGCCTAAAGTAATCATCAGTAACGCATAGATTAGACTAGTACTGTAAATTATCTTATTATAAATAGAATATGCAGAATAAAATATCAGACTGACTGCATAATACTTTAATACATTAAAGGCAATTTGGCTGTCTTGAGCTGTAAACTTACCCCGTTCAAATAATAACCGTATTAGATCGTTACCATATAATAAGAAAAAGAATGTAACGGGAACAAAAATAAATAAATTGGCACGTATCGCATCAATAACATTTTTATTCAATTCATCGAATTTTTTATTCTGTATATTGGCTGAAAATTTTGGGAAAATTACTGTTGCCAGAGCAATTGAAATCATCGAAACCGGTAGAACATAAAGAATCATTGAATAGTTTAAAGCAGAAATCCCCCCTTCATTTACTTCAGTAAAAAAATACCTGTCCACAAGAAGATACATTTGGCTAATGGTCTCAATAACAAGAATATTTACTATCGTGAAATCAAAAATCGATTTGTCTAATTTTTTCTTGAAAATAAATGATAAGCTAGGTTTAACTCGTAAATTTATTTTAAGAAATAAATAAATCAACTGTAAAGCTGAACCAGTGATAAATCCAATTGGAATAACGTAAATTCCTAGCTTTCTGGTGAAAAAGAATAAAACAACGATAATCATTAGATTCAATAACAATCTTGAGACCGCCGGGAATTTAAATTCAAATTCTGCCTGATTATACGCTATAATAACAGATATTACCGAATTGAGTGGAATAGTAATCAGAAAAATTTTAAAAATATCTAATGCAATTTTATAAGATACACTGTTTGAAGTATGTAAGTATAAACCAACTATGGATTCTGAAAACAGGTACAACAGGATTGATAGTATGATTGAGCCTAAGGCAAATAAATTAAGTACATTATTAAAAAATTCGCCCGGCTGATAACTATCCGATGTTTTTACTTTGTTATAAGCCGGGATAAAATAATTCTGAGCAAAGTACAACATTATAACATTAATTGTGAGAGGTATGACTGCCCCAACAAGATAAATATCAAAGGTATGTCCCATTCCAAAATAATTTGCAAAAAGCATTTCCCTGAAAAATCCAAGCCCACGACTGAGAATATTAATGATGGTAATAAATATAAATGCCCCCGCAATAGTTGAAGTCAGTCTTTTGCTCATTTTATAAATAATTTATTAGCGTAGGTAATCATTTCACTTAATTCAGCAAAGGATTTGTATTGAACAGTTGGCACGACAAAAAAGTATTAAGTCTGCTTAGATAATATTTTTTTGAAATACTTAATAGTAAGATCGAGTCCTTTTTTGCGATCAACTTTTGGTTCCCAACCAAGGATATCCTTTGCTTTTTCTATATTAGGCTGACGTACTTTCGGATCGTCAACAGGGAGTTCCTGATATATAATTTTACTTTTTGTCTTGGTAGCTTTTATTACTTCTTCAGCGAATTGTTTTACACTGATCTCTTCAGGATTACCAATGTTAACGGGATTAGTTTCCTTACTAATCAATAATTTAAATATTCCATCTATCTGATCAGAAACATAACAGAAACTTCTTGTTTGAGAACCATCTCCAAAAACAGTTATATCTTCTCCCCTTAAAGCCTGACCAATGAATGCCGGCAATGCTCTTCCATCTGCAAGGCGCATACGGGGACCGAAGGTATTAAAAATTCTTACGATCCTTGTATCTACCCCGTGATATCTATTGTAAGCCATCGTCAAAGCTTCTGAAAATCGTTTGGCTTCATCATATACTCCGCGGGGTCCAATCGGGTTAACATTTCCCCAGTAGTCTTCGCTTTGTGGATGCACGGCAGGATCCCCATAAACCTCTGAAGTAGATGCAAGCAAAAATGTAGCTTTCTTTTCTTTAGCAAGTCCAAGAGCCTTATGAGTCCCAAGTGAACCGACTTTAAGTGTTTGAATAGGAAGTTTTAGATAATCTATGGGACTTGCTGGTGAAGCAAAGTGTAAAATATAATCTATTCTGCCGGGAATGAATATATAATTTGTAACATCATGTTTAATAAATGTAAAAGCCGGATTACCTGCGAGATTACTAATATTGTCGGTGCTTCCAGTTAACAGATTATCAACACAGATTACTTTAAAATTTTCAGATAATAACTTATCGCAAATGTGTGAACCCAAAAATCCGGCACCGCCTGTTACAACCGCAGTAGGTGAATACAAATCAGGATCCTCTTATTTCTTTTTGTAATTGAATTACTTTTTTTTCTTTTATGACTAAAAATAGAATAAGTAATAATAAAATGAATATGCCACCGACTATTGTTGAAAATATCACTCTGGGAGAAGATGCTTTTAAGGGTGGAATCGCTTCATCCAGTACTTCTACTGTTGGAAGGTCACGATTTTCCTGGATTTTTTCCTGGTAATACTGTTGTTGAAGCATCAGATATACTTCATTCTGAATTTTAACATCCCTGTATAAATCAGATAATTGTTTCCCTAATTCAGGCACTTCACCAAACGCAAGCAAATAATCCCGACTGTTTAATTGCATTTTATAGTACTGTTTTCTTAATTCTTTTAGCTTATTCTTAATTGTAATAATATTTTGGTTATCTTCACGCAGATTTGTATCAAGAAATCCAAGTTCTATTTCTGTCTGTACAATATCAGCTTTTAATTTCGCTGCCGCATCAATTGCAGCAGTAACCTGTTCAGACAGTGATATTGTTTTATTTTTTTTCTGGAATTTCATTAAAGCTGATTCTACTGAATCAAGGTGTGCCTTAGTAGTAACTAATTGCTCCTCAATGTATTGTCTTGCCCTTTTGGCTTTAGAAATTAATTTTGCATTATTTATTGAATCAAGCGCTTCAACATAAGTATTCGATATTAAGGCTGCTGTTCTTTTTAACGAATCTGAATCGTCGAAAATCCAAGGCAAAAAAGTAGAACTTACATCTGCCTGAAGCTTTATTATACCCTCTTTAGTAAGAGTAATATCCAATTTTTTCATTAATTCATCAGCAGCAACTATATCGGTATCCTTCCCATAATAATGGGTAAGATCGTATTTTTTAACAACGTACATTGCGGCACTTCTGCTTTTTAATATTTGGACAAACAATTCAGAGTTGTAGGAACCTAAGGGAGTGCTCAAAATTCCAGAAGAAACTCCTTCATTCAATAAACTCGATAATGTACCTGCCTGGTTGGTTTGATCAGGTGGCAGAATGCTTACTTCAGCGTGATATTGTTTAGGATAAACAAATAAAAGAATCAGAAATAGGAAAATAGTTGAGATCAGTGTAACTTTCCACAGAAAACTAAAATGTCTTAAAATTATATTAATCAGTTCATGAAAACTCAATTTCTTACCTCGTAGCTACAATTACGGCAATAGTAGCTGCTACAACTGCAGCAACCTGACCTAAAACTTGCAAGGTTGTAGTAAAGATATCCCAGAATTTTGTTGGAGGTGGCTCTTCAGGAACCCAGATAGCATCCCCTCTTTCGAGGTGCTTAACTTCATCTGCGTATATCCACTCACCTGTTTGTGCTTTTATTACACGTACTTCACCTTCTTCAGCATGCCAGCCAAATCCACCCGCTAACTCGATATAATCATTTACTGTTAGAGTTGAATCAAAAATAATATTACCGGGATTGACAAGCTGCCCAAGCATAGTTATATAATTTTTTCTTTCAGGAATTCTTATATAATCGCCTTTCCTGAGGGTTACATTTTCTTTCTCTGCATTTTCTTTAAATAGTTTTACAAAATCAACTACAACTCTACCGCTTCGCTCTCTTGACTTAGCTTTTAAATAATCATATTCTTCATCAGACATATCAGCACGCAGCATTGTTTTTAATCTTTCATATTCCGGATCTGGTTTTTCATTATCTACATGCCGGGTCAATGTTGCTTCGACAAGGGAAGCTCTATCTAAAAATCCTCCTGCTTCTTTAATTACATCTTTGAGGGTCGTTTTATCTTTTTCTATTTTGTAATAACCCGGATATTTAACATAACCATCAATTTGCACGTATCTTTCCAAAAGATACTCCGGTATTTCTCTTACAATTATCCTGTCTTTATCATAAAGTACAACATCATTCTCTTTTAAATATTGATCCGTATAATAATTACTTTTCTGAATAGAACCATTTTCAACAAATTTGACTATTTCAATTGTATCCGTTTTTGCATTGCTAAGAAAACCACCCGACAGCTGTATCAACTCATTTGCTGTTTCACCTTCTATAAACTCATACTTACCGGGATATTTCACCTGACCGTAAATTGATACAACTTCATCAGCTTTATCTACAAGGACTACATCCCCTTCTCGAAGGAAAGGATTCTGGCTGAAATCTCCAAATCGAAGAAACTTTAACAGGTCATAATGACAAATATTACCTTCTTTAGATTTTACTTCGATGGTTCTGATATTTGCAGTTTCGTTTAGTCCGTTCGAAGCAGTAATTAAATCTAATAATCTAGAATCGGCTGAAATGACTAAGCTCAATGGTTTAACTACATCACCTAGAAATGAAACACGAATCTTACGTATTCCAACTAAAGATATAAATATTTTTACATCTTTATAATATTTGTTGATCGATTCTTCTAGTTTTGTTTTAGTTTGGGCTAGAGTAAGATTATTCAAATTTATTCCACCAACCAGCGGTACAAAAATCCAACCTTCCTGATTTATAGATAAATTATACGAAAGTTGTTTTACACCCGTAATAGAAATGAAAATATTATCCCCGGGTCCTACAAAATATTCATCAGGATTAATGCTTCCTTCCGTTACACCTGCGAAAATAGACTCAGTCTCTGATGCTTCCTGTAATTTTGTTTGTTGCTGTAATGAACGTTCAGGATAATCGGGCACATCCTGGGCTTTCACAGCAATCATAATTATAAATGAAACAAAAAATGATAACCTTAAAGCTTTAACTATATTCAATGATGTATAATCTTTTGATCTTTTAGCGAATTTTGAAGCTTGTTCTATTAAATTTAATCAATTAAAATTAAGAAATATTACCCCTACTTCAAATCTTCAAAGTAAGCTTGCGCAAAGAATATATTGTTACTAAAGAACTTAGAATTGGTCCAATTCCCAGAAGTGTAATAATATAAAAATACAAATTGCTAAGAATATAATGTTCAAGAGTGTAATATTGTCTTACCTGCATGAAAACCACATAGTATGCAGCTAATGCTAAAAGGCTGGCAATGAATCCTGCTACTATACCGTTAAAAATAATTGGTAATTTGATGGCAGAGAGTTTTGCACCAACAAGTTTCATTGTTTCAAGCTCTCTCATTCTTCCTGCAGTTATTAATTTGATTGTACTGTATACAAGATAAACAGCTATTAAAATCAGTACACCGGTAACAATAAAAAGATATTTTTTGCCGGTATCCAGATAAGATAAGAGCTGGTAAACAAAACTATTTTTAAAAACCACTTCATCTACCCAATTGAATTTGGAAAGACTGTTTATGGCAACATCGAGTGAATCTTTAGTTACAACATCGGTGTTTAATCTAACTACAAAAGAAGCTGGGAGAGGGTTGTAATCGAGAATATCTCTGAAATCTTCACCTGTTTCTTTAATAAAAGACTTAGCAGCTTCATCTTTGCTGACATAACTTACTGATGAAACATATTTCGAACTTCTTAAATCAGCTTCAAACTTATCAATATCCTTTGCATCGAATGGATCTTTTATGAATACATTAATATTGATATTGCTCTTCAGACTTTTTTGAAATAAACCAGAAAGCTGCAATGCAATAATTGAAGCTTCGATCAACAAAACTGCAAGTGTTAAAGATATAAGTGTAAGTATAAATGAAGACTTAGCTCTGCCTACAGATTTAAAAGATTCTTTTAACCAGAATAAAACCATTTGATTCCGTTTATTTTTAAGCTGTTAAAATAACAATTAAAAATTTGATTCGTCTATCCATCGTGTAATTTGCCATTTTTGTGTTTCCGGATCTTTACGCAAGGACATATTCACTCTACCATCCGCATGCGGAACATCGGTCGGATTTAACGTAACATTTAAATTAAAACCACGTACTATATTTGCACTTAATGAATCTTCAGTACTAAGAACAATTCTATTCCATATTAGATCGAGTCTCTGAGAACTTTTAAACAATCCGTCTGTAGAACGCATTTCCTCATCTCTTCCCCAGGAAACATCAAAACCCTGTTCATAATCATGGTAAGTAAAAACAAAATCACTGGCAAGTAGTTTACCATAAATTAATGTGTCTTTAAAAGTATAAGAATATTGAAAATTCTGAAAAACACCTTCGATGGTTTTTTGATCGGATATAGCTCCCTCCCCGTCCTTGAAATCAGTATTAATAGAGGGAGCAAACGGATTTGTACACCCACCGACAAAAACTACTATGAAAGTAAAAAGCATATGGTATACTTTTTTAATTGGCATAACTACCTTTTAAATCACTCCAACTTGGGTTATCTTGTATTGCATAATCTTTCCAATAATTGATCACCCAAATCTGTCTTGAGTCACGAATCAACGTAAATTCTACATTACCCTGATAATTTAAAGCATTGGAATTATATTGAGGTATAGAAATAGAGTACTTCGAATTGTATTTAACACTGTCCGCACCTAAAACACTAAAAGATCCTTGTTCTGTTGAAAGTGAAAGAGTCATTGGCAGTTCACTAGGTACGGTAGTTTGTGCACTTTTAAAATACTGAAATTCAGAATCTATATTCCAATCTAACCAAATGCTTTGATATGTCACCTGCGCAGAGCTTGTTGGAATAAATGTAAATGCTATACTAGTAGGATTGCTTTCAAATGATTTTCTATAATTATCCGCATTTTTATCTGAGAAAGAATTTATAATATTTTCAATTAAAATTTTGGGTTCACTTGGAGAGATATAATTAGATCTTGATTGATCAGGCCCTTCTGGAGGTCTTGTTTGGAATAAATCACAGCTTACTAAAAATGTGGGAAGAATTATGTAAACAAACCATTTCATTTATGTGAAATAATAATAATTCTTGGTGAAGTTTCAAGTTCAAACGGATTTCCTAAAAAATCTCCGAAAGTTTTTAGTACACGAAAACCGATTTTTTGCATTATTGAAATTAATTCATCATAGCTGAACATTCTTACAGATTCATAATATTTATTCTGTTTACCTTCTCTTTCAATTATAATTTCTTTAATTATTCTTTCGCCTTTTATATACCTGTTCTGGATTATCGTTCCGTTATCAGTCTCATCAACACTTAACGGAACTAAAGTATTTCGGACAAAATTTTTATTCATATAATCGAGGATAAAATAACCATTTTCCGCTAATAGGTTGTAAGCTTTGTTTAAAACCTTAAAATTTTCTTCATCCTCGTCGAAGTAACCGATGCTTGTGAACAGATTAATAATTAAGTCAAATTTCTTGTCGGGGTTGAATTTTCTAATATCGGATCGAATAAATTCGATGTTAAGATTTTCTTCCTCGGCATTGTTTCTTGCAATGTTTAACAGCATTTCACTTAAGTCAACAGCGGTAACATCAAAACCTTTTTTTGAAAGAATTTCTGCATGCCTGCCGTAGCCTGCAGCCATATCAAGTACCGTTCGAACATTTTCAGTGTCTATATTGTTAAGAACAAGTTGTAAAAGCTCTCTGGCATCTTCCTTATCCCTGTGCTGATAAACATTTAAATATTCTTTTGAATTAAACCAGTGTTTGAACCATTCCATTCTAAATTGATATTCTGTTTAACATTGCTCTTCCGATTGTAGCTTCATCTGCAAATTCAAGATCTCCGCCGATCGGCAATCCACGTGCAATGCGTGTTACACTTATGCCAAGAGGTTTTATAAGCTTTGCAATATAGAGCGAGGTCGTTTCACCTTCGGTATCGGGATTTAGAGCAAGTATCACTTCCCTTATATTTTCATTTTCAAATCTTTTAAGTAATTCTTTAATTTTTAAAGAATCGGGGGTTACCCCTGTAAGCGGTGAAAGAACTCCGCCAATTACGTGGTACAAACCGTTAAATTCGTGTGTTTTTTCTATTGCAATTACATCGCTGGCTTCTTCCACAACACAAACTAAAGAAATATCCCGCTTTGAACTTTTACATATTTCACAAAGTTCTTCTTCAGATAAATTAAAACACCGAGAGCAAAATCTTAATTTGGTTTTAAGATCTTTAATTGATTTGATAAGGCTGTCAACGCGGTCATTATCATTTTTTAGAATATGAAGGGCAAGCCTTTGAGCGGTTTTTTTCCCGATGCCCGGCAGCTTGCTGAGTTCTTCAATTGCTACCAAAAGGGGTTCGGCAATCTGCATTTTTTATAATCCAGGAATGTTCATTCCGGGGGGAAGCATTCCTTTTGTTACTTTTGCCATTTCTTCTTCGGCCATTTTTGCAGCAGATCCAAGAGCTTTATTTACTGCTGCAACGACTAAATCTTCCAAAATATCTTTTTCATCTTTATTAATAACCTGAGGATCTATTTCAACAGATATAATTTCTTTATTTCCATTGGCGGTTGCTTTTATCATCCCCCCTCCAGCTTCTTCCGTTACCGTTAAATTCACTAATTCTCCCTGTACTCTTTGAATTTCAGCCTGCATTTTCTGGACCTGCTTCAGCATACCCTGCATTCCGCCTTTCATACAATTTCCTCCTGTACTAAAGATTTCATTTTTTTGTTTGATTTATGCTCAAATATAATATTATCAATTGACTTTATACACCTAATTTTTATAATTTCTCAAGTCAATTAATAAAACTTGAAAAGGTGTTTTAACACTAATCCCTGATGTTTACTGAACAATCAATATCTCATCTTCCCTTTGATGAACAAAATTACCTGATGGTCGAATATCCCGATCACTTTATTTCAGCACAAAATAAAAAAATACATGTTAAAAATTTAGGTGAAAAATTTGCTGGGATCAATTCGTTTTTTTATGAATATTTGAAAGAATACCATATCCCCTGTGCCTTTGTGAAAAATCACAATGAGAATTCACTAGTTTTTTTGAAATTTGATCAGCTTGCTTTTTCTATAAAGATTCTGAATGCAGCAGATAAGCGAACTGCAAAAATTTTCCCGGTAAAAGAAGGAAATCCGCTTGAATTGCCAGTTTTTGAATATCATTATGGCAATTCAAAACATTCACTGGTCTCTGAAAGTCATCTCATTTCTTTTGATCTTTGCACAAATGAAGACCTTAAATTGATCAATCGTATTTGCTCGAAAATTAATGCTGTGATAAAAGCATTCTTTGAGAGAAGAAATGAAATGGTTGCGGAAATTGTTTGTAGCTTTGGTAAATACCAGGGGAAATTATATCTCGTCGATGACTTTTCTCCTTTAAGTCTTAAAGTATTTCCAAACGGCAATGCTGATAAATGGAGCAATCCATATCAGCTGAGCTCCTCAAGTGAGATGAGGAAGTATGCAAATTTTCTTTTCGATATAACCAGCACATAAAATGTTTACAAAATATGGTTATACTACAATTGGAACGGCAGCAATAATTTCCTTCCTTATAATTATTGTCGGTATTTTTGTTAATAACAATCTCATAAAGATCAGTCTTTTCGTTATAGCAATTGTTTTAATCTCGTTTACATTATATTTTTTTAGAGACCCGGATAGAACTCCACCTGAGAGAAGAGATGTTATAGTTTCGCCGGCAGACGGTAGAGTGTTATTTGTGAAGGAAATGGATGATGAAAAATTTATTCAGGGTAAAGCCTTACAGGTTTCTATATTTATGTCACCTTTGAATGTCCATGTTAACAGGATTCCGATAACTGGCAAAATTGAATATCTGAAGCATTTCGATGGAAGATACATAGCTGCTTTTGATGAAAAAGCAACAGATTTGAATGAAAGAACGGAAATAGGAATTAACAGTAAATACGGGAAAATTTTTTTTACGCAGGTTGCGGGCATGGTTGCACGAAGGATAGTCAATACTCTGTCAATTGGCGATAGTGTTGAAATTTCCAAAAGATTTGGAATGATAAAATTCGGTAGCCGCGTTGATGTTATTGTCCCTCTTAATTGGAAAGAAAAAGTAAAAAAAGATGAGTCAGTTGTTGCTGGTGAATCGATCCTGTTTGAGCTGAAAAATTAATATGCGACCACGAATTACTCCTTCAATTATTCCTAATCTCTTCACCTCGATGAATATGTTCTGCGGATTTCTTTCAATTATTACTGCGGCAAAAGGAAACTATAACTACGCTGCGTGGTTAATTATAGTTGCTGCGGGATTTGATGCACTTGATGGCTTGGTAGCGAGATTAACAAATTCAAGTTCAGAACTTGGAGTTGAGCTTGATTCTCTTTCGGATATAATAAGTTTTGGCTGTGCTCCTTCATTTCTTCTCTATTCAACATATTTCTCTGAACTTGAAAATCTGGGAATAATCCTAAGTTCATTTCCATTAATTGCTGGCGGATTCAGACTTGCAAGATTCAACGTGCAGCTTATCGGCTATGAAAAATCATTCTTTATCGGTCTACCAATTCCGACTGCTGCACTAACTATAACTTCTTTTATTCTGGCTTTTTACAATAATGGTTTTGCAGAACCTTATTCTTCATCAGTAATTCCTATGGTTATTATTATTTCTTATTTAATGATTAGCAATATTCGCTACGAAACTCTCCCTAAATTTTCCTGGGCCGGAATAAAAGAGAAACCATTTCATTTTATATTCATTACAATTGCAATAGTTTTAGTGTTGCTTTTTTACAAAACAGGATTATTCTACACGTTTGTTTTGCTCATCGTTATTGGTATTTTTAGACACATCTATAGTTTAATTAAAAAAAGAATAGCTTAGATTTATATTAACAAATTCTACTTTTACTTATTGAAGGAATAAAACCTTGTACAAAGCAAAAGTATTAATCAAGAGACGAGCATCTATTTTAGATCCCCAGGGAAAAGCTGTAGAGATTGGTGCTAAAAATCTTGGTTTAAAAAACATTAAAAATACCCGTATTGGCAAGTACATCGAATTCGATGTTAATACAGAAAATAAATCCATGGCAGAAGAAGAGGTAAACAATTACTGTAAAAAGCTTTTAGCTAATCCAATTATGGAAGATTTCGAATTTACCCTTGATGAAATAAAATGAACAATCCTAAATTCGGAGTTGTTGTTTTTCCCGGTTCCAATTGTGACCATGATGCATATTATTCACTTCATAAAGTGCTTGGTTATGAGGTAAATTTTATCTGGCATAAGGACAATGATCTGAAAGAAAGTGATGTAGTAATTCTTCCAGGGGGATTCTCTTATGGCGATTATTTAAGAACCGGTGCAATTGCAAGATTCTCACCAATAATGAATTCCATAATCGATTTCGCTAATAAAGGCGGTTATATAATTGGAATTTGCAATGGATTTCAAATACTATTAGAAGCAGGTTTGCTCCCGGGAGTTTTGCTTAAAAATATTTCCCTGCAATTTGTTTGTAAAGATGTTTATCTTTCAATCGAAAATAGTGATTGTAACTTCACAAAAGGAATTGGGAAAGAAAGAATACTGAAAGTTCCGATTGCTCATGGTGAGGGCAATTATTTTGCAGATGAGGATACTCTGAATGAACTGGAAGATAATCAACAGATTGTATTCAGGTATACATCGTCAGATGGAACAAATTCTGAAAATTATAATCCAAATGGATCAGCAAATGACATTGCGGGCATTGTTAACAGAAATGGAAATATCCTGGGAATGATGCCCCACCCGGAACGATGTTGCGATCCGGTTATTTCTAAAACAGATGGAAGTTTAATTTTTAAGACACTTGTCAATAATATTTTAAATTAAGAGGTCAGAAAATGTTTGGTAATTTAGGTGCCGGAGAAATAATTCTTATTGTGCTTGTTATTTTAATTCTTTTCGGTGCAAAGAAGATTCCGGAACTGGCTCGAGGTATAGGTAAAGGTATGAGCGAGTTCAAAAAAGGATTGAAAGACGTGGAAGATGAGATCAAATCAGCAGACAACGAAACAAAAAAGATAGATAAAGATAAAAGTTAACTCAAAATTCGTGAATTCATAGTAAAAATTGTAAGCCACTAATTCACGAACAATACACAATTACTAGAACTGATCTAAATAAAATTTTATATCCTCATCACAATATTTTGTGATGAACAACTTTTCTGCTTCGTAATAACACTAATACGGCTAACCGATAAACCAAAAATGATATTTAGTTCCTTTTTCTTAAATTTGGTGATTAAATTCTCAGCAAATCCCAACATTCAGGAAATTTTATAATGAGTATTTTAGTTGATAAAAAAACACGCCTCGTAGTTCAGGGGATTACCGGAAGTGAAGGTTCATTTCACACCGGACAAATGGTTGAATACGGAACCAAGGTTGTAGCTGGTGTTACTCCCGGTAAAGGCGGAACTAAGTTCGAAAACATTCCGATTTATAACACTGTTGAAGAAGCAGTAGTAGATCAGAAAGCAAATACTTCTGTTATATTTGTCCCACCGGCTTTCGCTGCTGACGCAATTCTTGAATCAGCTAATGCAGGAATAAAAGTAATCATTTGCGTTACTGAAGGTATTCCTGCAGCAGATATGGTAAAAGTTTACAATTCAATTAAGAAAAAAGATGTTGTGTTGATTGGCCCCAACTGTCCTGGGGTTATCTCTCCCGGTAAAGCCAAAGTTGGGATTATGCCGGGATTCATTCATAAAAAAGGAACAATCGGCGTCGTTTCAAGAAGCGGAACATTAACTTACGAAGCAGTTAAACAACTTGTCGATGCGGGATTAGGACAATCCACTGCAGTGGGAATAGGTGGTGATCCGGTTATTGGTTCATCTTTTTCAAAGATTATTAAAATGTTCAATGAAGATGACGCAACCGAAGGAATTGTAATGATCGGTGAGATCGGTGGTACAGCTGAGGAAGAAGCTGCTTCATATATTAAGAAGAACGTAAAGAAACCGGTTGTTGGATTTATTGCAGGAAGAACAGCTCCTCCAGGAAGACGTATGGGTCATGCCGGAGCTATAATTTCCGGTGGCAAGGGAACTGCAGCAGAAAAAATTGCTGCCATGAAAAAGGCAGGAATAAAAATATCCGAGAGTCCGGCAGATATCGGACGTACTATGTTAAAAGCTTTACAAAAAGCAGAAAAGAAATCAACGAAAAAGTCAAAGACGAAAAAGAAAACAAAATCGAAGAAAAAATAACATTAAATCATCATCAAAATTCCGGAGAAAAATTTGGGAAATAAAACTTTAGCAATTATTAAACCTGATGCAGTAGCAAACGGACATACAGGTAAAATTATAGATCATATAATTAATGCCGGGTTTAAGATCAAAGCAATGAAAATGATTCATCTTACCCGATCATCTGCTGAGGGATTTTATGAAATACATAAAGAGAGACAGTTCTTTGGCGAACTTGTTGAATATATGACTTCAACACCTTGTATTCCGATGGCTCTGGAAAAAGAAAATGCAGTGGAAGAATACAGAAAACTTATCGGTGCGACCGATCCTGCAAAAGCTGCTGAGGGCACGATAAGAAAACTTTACGCGAAAAACATTCAATTCAACGCTGTACATGGTTCGGACTCGGATGAAAATGCTGCAAAAGAAATTTCTCATTTCTTTTCAAGAGATGAGCTTCTGAATAATTATTCCAATTAACATTAATTACTCTCATTTAAGCTTGCGAATTGCAGGCTTTTATTTTTATGATTAAACTTTTCACTTCAACATTTCTTCTATTCTTTTTAACTACTTTTTCATGCTGTCAACAATCTCAAGAACTGAAAACAGTCAATTTCGGAGATGAGATTTTTATTGAAAAGCATCTGGATATTGTGAAAGGTAGACAGGTTGGAATCGTAACAAATCAAACGGGAGTATTATCAAACGGAGTTTCCATTATCGATACTCTTGTAAAGCTCGGAATAAATGTAACTGCTATCTTCGGCCTGGAACATGGTTTCATAGGAAATTTTGCAGCGGGCGAAAACATTGAAAACTACACGGATAAAAAAACAGGCATACCGGTTTATTCCTTATACGGCTGGAACAAAAAGCCAACGAAAGAATCGTTTGAGAATATCGAAATAATTTTGTTCGATGTCCAGGATATCGGTGCAAGATTTTACACTTACATTTCAACATTATTTTATGTTTTGCAGTCTGCTGCTGAAAACAGGGTTAAAGTTATTATCTTGGACAGACCAAATCCAATCGGCGGCAATTATGTTGATGGACCGGTCTTAGATACAAATTTTAGTTCATTTATTGGTATTGCTCCTCTACCTGTTACACATGGATTAACTGTTGGTGAAGTAGCAAATTTGTTTGTGGGAGAAAATTATATCTCCTCAAAAGAAAATCCTTCGTTGGAGGTAATTAAATGTGAAGGCTGGAAACGAAGCTATTTCTGGGATAATTTCAGTGAAAATTGGATACCAACTTCTCCTAATATTCCTGATTTTAAAACCGCTTTTGTTTACCCGGGAACTTGTTTCCTTGAAGGAACAAACATTTCCGAAGGAAGGGGAACAGACTCACCGTTTTTAACTATTGGTGCACCCTTTATCGATCCAAAACTGTTAATTGATAAATTAAATTCGAATAAAATTGAGGGAGTAAAATTTACACGGATTTCTTTTACTCCTGAAGACATTCAGGAAAAATCCAGGAATACAAAATATAGACAGATACAATGCAACGGGATAAGAACTTGCATAACAAATGAAGAGAAATTCAAGTCAGTTCAATTTGGTGTTTATCTGCTTTCGGCATTAATTAAGTTGTATCCGGAACAGTTTAAATTCGAAAAAAATCGTTTTGATTTGCTTGCCGGAAAGGAAAAGCTTCGCAAACAATTGCTTGAAGGAGTTGATCCTGTCAAAATTATAAACGGCTGGCAAGATGATCTTGACAAGTTCCAATCAATAAGAAAAAAATATCTATTATACTGAGGAAAAAATGAAAAGATTCTTCTTAATTATAACAACTTTCATCTTCATAATATCATTTATTAAATGTGGCAGCGATTCTGAAAAGCAAGATAAAAATGAGAATCAGGAAAGTTCAATTACAAAAAACGATACAACGATTGATATTTCAGCAATACCTATGGAGTTAAATGGAGATGAATCTTTTCATCTCGGCTATAAATTTTCGAAGGGAAATTCTTTTAAATATAAGTTAACAACTGTTACTTCAACAGATCAGCATATTGTTACCGATTCAACAATTGACAGTAAATTCGAACAAAAGATTACTCGTATATTAAATTTTAATACTGTCTCCATTGAAAACGATACGGTGGCAAATTTGAAATGCACAATTACCGACATAAATGTTTACAGGAATGTCGATGGAAAGGTCGTTACTTATAAATCCGGCGATACACTACATACATCAGATCTGAATCAGTTCATCGAATTTAAAGGAATTGAAAATAATCCTTTCAATGTTAAGGTTAGTAAACTAGGCGAGATAATAAAAGTGTACAATATTAAGGGAATTACAGATAAGTTTATAGAACTTACTAATAGAAAAAATAACATCACTCAAAACGAAATTTCCATCTTTGAACAAAAACTTGCTGAAAGTTTCCTGGAACCAATGTTATCCCAGATCTTCAGAGCAATACCGGATAAAGATTTGAAAATTGGTTCTAGCTGGCAGAAAGAAATGGCACCTACTAAGGTCATGTCATTTACAATCTTATACCGAACTAAGTACAATTTAGACAACATCGAAAAAATTAAAGCAGATAAAATAGCCTTAATTACAGGGAATGCAGATATTTCTGTGGAAGGTGATACAAAAATGGTAGACAGAGGAGTTGAGTACAATTTCCAAAAACCTGTTACTTCTGCCGGAGGTAAAATATATTTTAATATAGATAAAGGATTACTTTATAAAAGCAATACCGGAACGAAACTCGATTTGAAATTTAAAATGCAAATGCAAGGCCCTAAAGGTTTGATGAAAGCAAACACTACAAGAAATGTTACAAATAAAAGTATTGCGGAACTTCTTTGAAAAGTGTAAGATATCAATAAGGTTATTGATACTCCAGAATTTTATCAGTTTATTTCTTTAACAACTACCCGCATTCCTTCGGCGGCAATTACCTTTATCTTTTTCCCTTGTTCAACATAAGAGGACTCGGTTACAACATCTACCCGTTTACCGTTTATTTCTGCTGTACCTGAAGGACGTAAAGTAGTAAGAGCAATTCCTTTTTTCCCGATCAAATCCTTTAAGTGTGAATGGGATGAAAATCCTCTATCTGTTTTTTCTGCTTCTGATAATATAAATCGCTGGAAAGTACTTGTTTTAGGTAGAAATTTCGAAAGTATAAAGATCATGATAAAAGCCGTTAAGAGTGAAAGTGCTAACTGCGTAATTGCTCTGGATACCATATCAAAATCTATGAAAGGATGACTGCCGAGAAGAGATAAAAACAACGAGACAATAACTAATATTATTCCGCTAATACCGGCTATTCCAAAACCAGGAATCACAAAAATTTCCAATAATATTAAAACAACACCACCAATGAACATCAGGATTTCTATTACTGATGCAAGTTCAAGAATATATGACGAACCGAAAAATAGAGCCAAGGCAATTAAACCAACCGTTCCGGGTACTCCCCATCCCGGTGATTTTATTTCTGCCAGCAACCCAAAAAATCCTATCATTATCAGTATCGAAGCAACAATTGAGTTATTTAAAAATCTTACAACGCCTTCTGCCCAGTTCTGATGAACAACATCTACTCTTGCACCTTTCAGATTAAAAGCAGAAAGAACTTCATCAACATTATAAAGTAATGTATCCGCAATTCCATATTTGTAAGCTTCTTCGGAAGTAAGAGTTACCAACTCAGTTGAATCAACCAGACCTTTGATGATTATTCTTTCATCAACCATTCCTTCAGCGATATCCGTTCTTCTTCCGTTTCTCTCGGCTGTTGATCTCATTTCAGATCTCATATACGATTGATACTTCTCACTTTGCTTCTTCCCGGTTTGATCAACAACAGTGGTTGCTCCGATTGAACCACCGGGAACCATGACAATTTTATTACATGAAAGTGAAATCAGTGAACCTGCCGAAATGGCCCTGTTATTTATAAATGCTATCGTCAAAATTCTGGTTGAAATTATTGCATCTTTTATCTGTGTTGCTGCATCTACTCTTCCGCCAAAGGTATTTATTCTGAAAATAATTGCATCGGCATTGTTTCTTTCAGCTTCAGATATGACTCTTCTTACATATGGTGCAAGACCCAGATCGATTTCCTGTTCTATTAATCCTTCGTAAACTAATTTCTGCGGAAACATGAAACCTGTTAGTAATAAAAAGATTGCAAATAATTTATATGTGAAGTTCATTTTATAAAACTATATAATTCATATGACTTCTTAGAAAACTCTCTAAAT
Source organism: bacterium BMS3Abin03 (assembly GCA_022340715.1). GTDB lineage: Bacteria > Bacteroidota > Ignavibacteria > Ignavibacteriales > Ignavibacteriaceae > BMS3ABIN03. The sequence continues at coordinate 22,766 of JAJDNK010000086.1, forward strand.
ACAAAAATAGTTCTTCCATTGATAATAAAAAAAGCTTTAGCTTGTTAAAACATGTTTTGAGGCTAAAGCTTTTACATAAATATTAGTATCAAACGATATTAAAAACCGAACAGAAATTATTCATTCTTTTTAGAAAGAACCTGTCCGATTGCCGATCTGTCAACTTTCATTTTCAGATTGTCACTAACCTGCAAAAGTACAGTCTTTTCGTCGATACCTGAAATTATTCCATGTATACCACCGCTTGTTACAACCTTATCACCTTTTTCAAGATTTGAAAGAAGTTTCTGTCTTTCTTTAGCTCTCTTTTGCTGCGGTCTGATGATCATAAAATAAAAAATTAAAAAGATGGCACCGAACATAATGATCGTGCTTACAAGACTTCCGCCTCCGCCTTCTCCTTGTGGCGCCATAGCAAATATTAGATTCATGTTTTCTCCAATAATATGTTAATTCTTAAATGTTAATTTACTAATTGTTTCTTTTTTCCAGTTACTAAATGAACCATTAATAATATTTTCTCTTGCTGTATTTACCAGTTCCATATAAAAATGGAGGTTGTGAATGCTTGCCAGCTCAAGTGCTAAAAGTTCTCTTGCATTAAAAAGATGTCTTAAATACGCTAAAGAATAGTTGGAACAGGTATAGCAATTACAAAATTCATCGATACTTCTAAAATCGTCTTTAAACTTTGAATTTCGTAAAGAATAAATTCCGTTCCAGCTAAACAAAATCGCATGCCTTGCATTGCGTGTAGGCATAACGCAATCAAACATATCGATTCCACGTTCAATGGATTCAAGGATATTCTCCGGTCTTCCTACGCCCATCAAATATCTTGGCTTATTCTCAGGCATCAAGTCGGTAGTAAAGTTCGTTATGTCGTACATTATTTCAATCGGTTCACCAACAGCTAAACCTCCAATGGCCAGCCCGTCGAATTCAAGATTAACCAGATCCTCTGCCGAAATTTCACGCAAATCCTTATACACACTTCCCTGGACGATTCCGAATAAAGACTGCTTATACTCATACATCGGTTTTGTACCATCAAATGCTTCCCTATTTAAAATAGCCCATTCGGATGTTAGTTTCATGGAATTGGAAGCATACTCGTAATCACAAGGAAAAGGTGTACATTCATCAAGGAGCATCATAATATCCGAACCTATGCTCCGCTGAATTTTAATTACCTTCTCCGGAGTAAAAAAATGCTTTGAACCATCTAAATGTGAGCTAAATTCAACGCCATCAGGCTTTAATTTTCGAAGATCTGAAAGACTAAAAACCTGGTAACCTCCACTGTCGGTCAGGATTGGCTTTTTCCAATTCATAAACCTGTGCAAGCCTCCTGCTTTTTCAAGAACTTCTGTACCCGGTCGTAGATACAGATGATAAGTATTTGAAAGAACGATCTGAGCTTTAATATCATGCTCAAGCAAATTTTGATTAACAGCTTTTACAGTACCTTGTGTTCCAACCGGCATAAATGCAGGCGTTGCAACAAAACCATGATCAGTTTCAAAAAGTCCTGCTCTTGCTTTACTGTTTTTATCTTTTGCTTCAACCTTAAAGTTTAACAATCTCTATTAATAAACTTTGTTAGGAATTCAAGATAACAAAATTAAGGTAAATTGAATGAAGGGACAAAGATTTATTTTCCGAAGATAAATTTCTTAGCAAACAGAGTTAAAAATCATTTTATATATACAAAAGAAATCCCCAATTTCTTTATTCAAATTTTACCATCTTTTCTAAGTTTATCGACTAGTCTCTCACTGTAAACTGCAGACTGTTTCACTTCGTCTGATTCACCCGCAAATATTCCTTTATTTTTCTTTAATCCGTATTTAACTGCACGGTCAATTAATTCAGAAATAGTAGTCGAATTCTCAGCTGCTTTTATCTTAAGAATTTTATGAATATCGGGATCAAAATAGATTGTAGCCCTCTTCGATAATACCGCCATTTTACTCCTTTTTTCCAAATGTAACATTTTAACGCTGTAACGTCAAGACGTTTAATCGGTATCTTATTAATTTCAAACAAAATCGATGTGTTTAAACATCTAAGAATTTACTTTTTTCAAGTGCATCTGCTATTTGACAAACATCCCTATTACCATACAATTTGTACCTGTTTTTTGCAATCAGGTTTTAAAGTAAATCCCGAAGGAATTCAGGAAGAAAAATAAAAGCAAAAAGCACTTTGAAAGGACTAGATAAACCTTTCGCAATTTTTAAAGCAGTAGTAGACCTGGTATAAATAGTTTTATCTTCAATAAGAATAAATGTATCAAAATTTTTATTATCTAATCCAAACTCACACAATAATTTTTTCCCCGGTTCAGATTGTAAAGCCGTAAACCTGAAGAGTTTTTTTATCTCTTTTAATAATAAAGTTTATCCAAAAATTGCAGAAGTTACTCACGCCACCAAACAATATTATTTGATGTTCTTGTTTTAAAAAATTTTATTCCTGATTTTCAATCAACTTAATTACATCTATTCTCTGTGCAGAAGCACGTGCAATAAGGATTGTGAATTTTCCTATGATGACTGTTTCTCCCAAAGCAGGAATTCTTCCAAGCTTGGAAATTATAAATCCACCAATTGTTTCATAATCCCCTTCTTCAATTTTCAGATCTGAATTTTCATTGATAAGGTCCACTTCGTACTTACCACTTATGATGTAAGTATTGGGAGCAATCTTCCTGAAAATATGCTCATCTACATCAAATTCGTCAACAATTTCACCAAAAAGTTCTTCCAGAATGTCTTCCATCGTCACAATCCCGGCCGTGCCACCAAACTCATCTACAACCACTGCAATCGAGATTTTGCTGCTTAGAAATTCATTCAAAACTTCTAAACTTTTTTTACTTTCAGGAATAAAGCTTACATCTCTCATAACACTTCTTATCGAATCTGGTTTCCTGAACAGATCTTTGGAAAGAACAATACCTTTTATATTATCCTGATTTTCTTCATAAACCGGAAGTTTAGAATAACCTGATTCAATAAACACACCAAGCACTTCCGAAATAGATTGGGTGATTTCAACATCAACAATATCTGTTCTTGGAGTCATAGCTTCATGAACACGCTGTTCGCCAAGTTCAATTACTTTTTCAATTATATCGCTTTCTTTTTTATCTACAACTCCTGCTTTTTCACTTTCCCTAACAAGAGTTTTAATATCTTCTCTTTCGAAAAGATGACCTACCGCGTCTGCTTCCCTGCTCATAGTTCCGGTTAATTTATCGGAAAAAAGAGATGCAGCTTTAATAAAAGGATACAGGATAATTAAGACAAATCTTAAAGGAAGAGATGCAAGAAGATAAATGCGATCTGCACTTTCTCTTGCAAAATACTTTGGTATAAGTTCACCAAAAATAAGCAGAATAGCCGAAGATAAAATTAATATAGTAAATTCACCCCAGCCAAAAATAGTAGCTAAGAAAACAGTACTTAGTGAAGCCAGGGCAATATTAACTATATTATTCCCCAATAGTATTGTTGAGAAGAATGTTTGTGGATTCCTGTTGAAATAAAGAGCACTAATTGCTGCAGGATTTTTTTTCCTTGCTTTAATCTCTATCTTAAGATTGTTGGCAACTATATAGGCCATCTCGGTTGCTGAAAAGAATCCGCTTAACAAAATAAGAACAATTAAAAAAATAAGTTTCTCAATCATATTTAATAAGCTCTCACAACTTCAATATTATTTATTTTGTAATAGTGTTCTCCTCGATTAGTATTTAATTCTAATTTTATATCAATTCTCTTATATTTCATCAGCAAATCATTAATCCTCAATCCTTGTCCGGTTCCGAAAGTAAACTCCTTAGCATCACCTGGTCGAAGTGAATAGTTCACTTCGCCGGATTTTAATCGGAAAAAAGGTTTAAATGTATAAATTTCCTGACTGTCTGCATAAGTAGTAATTTTTATAAGATTAACGCTATTAACTTCAACTGTACCATTATTTTTTAAAGTAAAATCGCCTGTTAGATGAAATGTACCCGGAGATGTACCGGGCATCAGGTTTAGCCACGAATCAATGTAATATTTTGTCATCTCAATTTGTAAATCGCCACTAAGATTTTCTGCTGAAGAACATCCAAGTAAAAATAATATTGCGAGAAAAACGGAAAAATATTTTGTTCGATTGATCATTTCAGACATGAAGATTAATCAGATTACTTTATAAATTATTAAAACTGTAGTTACTGTATAAGCCAAAACGGTTACTATTAATTGAATATCCGTTAGAACAATCCTTGTTGTATTATCCCCTTTATTGCTTATGTATTCCAGATACATATATCGAAAGATACCGTAAACCACAAAAGGTGTTGTGTAAATTAAATTTTCAGTATTAAAAACAGAAACTGTTCTTTCAGAAACTGTATAAAGTGCATAACAAATTATAACTCCTGCCGCTGCTACCGTTGCCATCTGGTCAGCAAAATTCAATGAATACTGGGAAAGTACCTTCCTGCTTGAAGATGCATCACCACCTGTGGATAACAAAAGCTCAGAATGTCTTTTCATCACACCAAGAAAAAGTGATATAAAAATTGTTGTAAGAATAAGCCAGCTTGAAACCGGTACAGAAATAACAACAGCACCAGCCAGGACTCTGATTGCAAATCCTGCTGCAATACTAAAAATATCCAGAATTACAATATGCTTGAACCATAATGAGTACAAGATATTTAAAACTACAAAACCAATTACTATGTAAATAAATTCTCTATTAAAATTTAAAAGAAGCAGAACGATCACAATAACAAGAACAGCAATCACTATTAATGCATTTAATTTTGAAATTTTACCCGAAGCTATTGGTCTGTTCTTTTTGGTGGGATGAGCACGGTCGGCTTCAACATCTATCAGATCATTAATAATATATATTAGACTGGATGCCAAACAAAAAGTAATAAATGCTTCAAGCGTTGTGAAAAAATAATCTCCATCAAACAAATGAAGAGAAAATAAAAGCGGAACAAAAACGAAAAAGTTTTTGATCCATTGAGGAACTCTGGTAAGTTTTAAATAATCTAGTAACATTAGAATACAGCGATTTCTTCGTAAGTACCGAAGACTTCTTTCAATTCTCCAACCATTTCGCCAAGAGTTACATAATTACATGCAGCTTTTAATAATACAGGCATTAAATTATTATTATTTACAGCAGCAGCTTTTATTTCGTTAATACTTTCCTGAACGGCTTCTTCGTTCCTGCTCTGACGAATTTCAGCTAGCCGTTTTTTCTGTGCAATTTCAACTTCAGGCGATATAGTTAAAATTGGTATCTCAATCTCTTCATCAGGCTCTATGAATTCATTCACTCCAACGATTATTTTTTCTTTCTTTTCAACTTCTTTTTGATAGCGATAAGCTGCATCGGCTATTTCCTTCTGAAAATATCCTGCTTCAATTGCTGGAATCACACCGCCAAATGCATCTATCTGATCAAATATTTCATTCGCCTCTTTTTCCATTTGATCCGTAAGGGATTCGATAAAATAACTTCCCCCTAACGGATCAACAGTATTGATTACGCCGGTTTCATAAGCAATCAACTGCTGTGTACGTAAAGCAATCTTTACGGCTTTTTCGCTTGGTAACGCAAGGGTTTCATCCATAGAATTTGTATGTAACGATTGTGTGCCCCCTAAAACTCCGGCTAATGCCTGAAAAGCAGTACGGACTATGTTATTTTCAGGCTGCTGTGCGGTTAAAGTACATCCCGCTGTTTGTGTGTGGAATCGCAGCCACCACGAACGTGGATTTTTTGCACCGTATCTTTCTTTCATTCGTTTCGCAAATATTTTTCTTGCCGCACGATATTTTGCTATTTCTTCAAAAAAATCTAAATGGGAATTAAAAAAATAGGAAATTCTTGGAGCAAAATTATCTATATCCAGACCTCGTTCAATACAAGCTTCTATGTAAGCAAATCCATCTGCCAGAGTATAGGCGAGTTCCTGAATTGCTGTTGAACCGGCTTCACGAATATGATAGCCACTAACGGAGACAGGATTCCATTGAGGAACTTCCTTTGTACAATATTCAATCATATCAGTGATAATTCTGATTGAAGGCTTTGGCGGAAAAATGTATTCCTTCTGAGCAATGTATTCCTTAAGTATATCGTTTTGCAAAGTACCGCGTAATTTATCCAGACCTACACCCTGTTGTTGTGCTACTGCAAGATAAAAAGCAAATATCATTGCTGCAGGAGAATTGATTGTCATAGAAGTTGACACTTTATCAAGAGGAATTTTATCGAATAAAACTTCCATATCTTTTAGCGAAGAAACTGAAACACCACACATCCCAACTTCGCCTTCACTTAAAGGAGAATCGGCATCCCAGCCCATTAATGTCGGAAGATCATAAGCGACTGATAAACCAGTTTGACCATGATCCAATAAATAGTGGAAACGTTCATTCGTATCTTCAGGTGTTCCAAAACCAGCAAACTGACGCATCGTCCAGATTTTACCTCGATAAGAATTGGCATGAATTCCTCTTGTATAAGGATACTCTCCGGGAAAACCAATCTCCCTTAAATAATTTATTTGTTCAATATCATCAGGACCATATAAAACTTTAATATCTCTGCCACTTACGGTCGTAAATTTCATACCAGTGTTTCGGGCACTTGCCGCTTTCTTTTCATACTCACCCTTATTTTCTTTGTATCCTTTGTCGATCATAAATTTTTATTCAATATTTTCAGCACAATAAATTTAGTAAAAATTAAGTCCTTCCGAATCTTCTATCAAATTCGTTAAGGGATATTTTAACAACTATAGGTCTGCCATGTGGACAAACATACGGCATTGATGTAGCAAAAAGTTGATCAATCAACAGACGCATTTCATTTTCGCTTAAATTATCGCCTGCTTTAATTGCAGTTTTACACGAATATGATTTTGCCATATTATCTTTTTGTTCAAGTTTTTTCACACGAAGATTAACGGAATACTCCTCAACAATTTCCATCAGCACTTTTGCTTCTGTTCCCTTTTTTACATCATCAGGAACGCCTTCTATAACAATTTTATTTTGAGATTTAAGTTTTATTTCAAATCCAAGCTTGTTTAACAAAGGATAAATTTCCTTTATCACTTCATATCTTCCGGGATCAAGCTGCATCTTTTTCGGGAAAAGAAGCTGCTGAGAAAACGGAATGTTCGCTTCCATCCTGTTTAAAGCTTTTTCATACAAAATTCTTTCATGAGCGACGTGCTGATCAATTATCATCAACCCGGATTTTATCTGGGAAAGTATGTACTTACTGTGTAATTGAAACAAGAATGACGAATCCGTTCCTTCCCGCTTATTTTCATCAGCAGGTTTGTGCATTACTTCCAGAATTTCCTTTTTTTCAAAAGGATGCGGAGTAGTTTCAGTAGATGAACAATTGATTACATCATCTGTAATAGAGCTGAATATCCTGTCGATATCCTCATCGGAAAACCTTGTTGTCTCTTTTTTGAATGAAGATTGTCCCGGACGATCTGTAAAATCAAGCTGTTTAGTATGATGAAATTTATCAATAACTAATTTTTCTCCTTCTTTTTGCTCATCAGAAAAAACCATGGACGGGACTAGATCGTGTGTGCCCAGACTTTTCTTTACAACTGCAAGAACAAAATTGTAGATGTTTTTTTCATCGTCGAATTTTGCTTCCAACTTTGATGGATGAACATTCACATCGATTTTTGCAGGATCGATTTCCAGGAAAAGCAGAAAGAATGGGTAATCTCCTTTTTCAAGAAGATTTTCATATGCAGTAAAAACAGCATGATTGATCTGCCTGTTTATTATATATCTACTATTGAGAAATAAATACTGATCTCCTTTGCTTTTTTTTAGGAGACTCGGTTTGCCTATAAAACCGTAAACATTCATATAATCTGAAGGTTCATTAACAGGAATAAGTGCGTCGAGCATATTGTCAGCAAACACCTGCATTACCCTGTCTTCAAGCGAACCTTCTTTATATTCAAAAATCTCGTCGTCACTGTTAAAGAATCTGAAGCTTATCTCAGGATGACTTATTGCTATTTTATTGAATGAATCGATGATGTGTTTTAATTCTGTTGCATCGGATTTGAGAAATTTTCTTCTGGCTGGTGTATTATAAAAAAGATTCTTAACCGCAACACAAGTTCCTTTGGAAAAAGATCCTTTCTCCTTTACGATTTCTCCATTTTCATTTGTCCTGATTAACGTACCAAGGTCATCTTCAGAAGTTTCTGTTTTAATCTCTAACTGAGCAACTGCTGCCATAGAGCTTAAAGCTTCACCGCGAAATCCAAGAGATTTTATTGCTTCGAGATCTTCATAAGCTCTTATTTTACTTGTAGCATGTTTTTGAATTGATAATACAGCATCTTCTTCGCTCATTCCAATTCCGTCATCGCAAACCTGGATCAGATTCTTACCTGCTTTCTTAACAATCACTTCAATAATTTTTGCTTCAGCATCTATTGAATTTTCAATTAATTCCTTAACAACAGACTCAGGGCGTTGAATAACTTCACCAGCAGCAATTTTACTTGCAATATTTCCTGGCAATATTTTAATTACGCTTTTACTCAAATCTTCCTCGAATACGTTACAATTACAAACTTTTCTCTTTCATCTTTGCTAATAATTTCCCACTTATTGATATCAAACTCAGGAAATTTAACCTCACCTTCCGCTTCAAATTTCATATGGGATATAATCATTTCATCTGCAAAACTGATTGCCTGTTTATAAATTTCTCCTCCCCCTGTAATAAATATTTTTTCCTTATTTAGAGTTTTACAATAATCAATTGCTGAATCCAGGGAGTAGAAAATCCTGATATTTTCAAAATTATAACTTAGATTTTTATTATGGGTAATAACTATATTTTCTCTTCCTTTTAACGGCTTACCAAGAGCCTCAAAACTTTTTCTTCCCATAACAATCGGGTAACCTAATGTAGTATTTTTGAAATGCCGGAAATCTTCTTTTACCTGCCAAGGCAAGTCTCCGTTTGCTTTGCCAATCACACCATTTTCAGCAATAGCAACTATGATAATAATTTTCAAACAGCAACCTCAAATTTGATTTTTTCGTGGTGCTGATAATTGATCAGTTCAAAATCATCAAAGGTTAAATCATCGATTGGTTTATTAGATATCTTTAATTGCGGAAGAGGTAGAGGCTCACGTTTAAGTTGTTCTTTGAGTCCTTCAAGATGATCAAAATTGGCAGTGTCAGCATCTCTATCAGCTATGTAAATATGTGCATCGATTATAGTATGAGCAAACTCACCAAGTTTTAAATTAGTTTCTTGTGCTATTATTTGTGTTAATAAGGAATAAGCAGCAAGATTAAAAGGAATTCCCAGAGCAATATCACCAGAACGTTGAGTAAGATGACAGTTAAGCTTTCCGTTGTTCACATTAAACGCAAAAGTATAATGACAGGGAGGAAGTTTGCTTGTAGTTGCATTACCCGGTTCCCAGGCACTTACAACCAAACGCCTGCTGTTTGGATTTCTTTGAATTTCATCTATTACATACTTTATCTGGTCGACTTCGGTGACAACCCATTCACCATTTTTATTTCTTTGTGCACTTGGGAAGTGACGCCAATAGTATCCGTAAGCAGTTTCAAGATTACCATCCTCGTCCGCCCAGGCATCCCAGATCTTAGTATGTTTTCTTAGGTTCCTAATATGATCTTCACCGGACAAATACCAGAGAACTTCGTAAAGCAACGAATTCCAGTGCATTTTTTTAGTTGTTAAAAGAGGAAATCCTTTATTCAGATCAACCTTATAAAAAGCTCCAAAGTATGAAATAGTATCTACACCTGTGCGAGTTTTTTTGGGAGTCCCTTTATCGATTACTAATTTTACTAAATCTAAATATTCTCTCATTTTTTTTGTTTTACTTTAGTTAAATCAATTATGAACTGGGAAGAAATTTACTAAAAAATGATTTAGGCATGAAATCCTTTAATTTATCATATTAACTATCTTTTTACAGGCTTTCTCGATACCCATTTTATAGTTTTTTATTGAATCTTCTTCATTTTCAAAATACGATTGCAGATCGATATATTTTACATTTTCTCCTAAAATAGATTTTAATTTATCATCAATTCTGCCACAGATCAGAATAACCTCTTTTTCCAGTTTTAATGCTTCATTCAAAACAATTCCTGCTCCCTTTCCCATCAAGGATTGTGAATCAAATGATCCCTCTCCGGTTATTACCAGATCCGCCAATTCAATTTGCTTTCGTAAGTCAAGATTGGTGAGTATAAACTCTCTTGCTGGAATATTTGAAGAATTAAACAATATATTAAAACCAGAAGGTATTCCTCCTCCAGCCCCTGAAAGTATATTAGATGAGGTGTATAATTTATTGTTTTGTAATAAGTTAAGGACGTTATCAAATCCTCTCTCCAGAATCTCTATTGTATTTTCATCAGCACCTTTTTGCTTCGCAAATACCCGAACGGTACCATCTTTACCTGATAAAGGATTATCTACATCTAAAATAAAATAAACATTAAAAGGAAAATTTCTCCTTTCCCATTCAATAGACTTAGCTTTGGAGTAGTTTACTGGGATCACATCCAATTCATTATTTTGATGATCAAATAATTTAAATCCCAATACGGAGCAGGCTCCTAATCCTATATCCGAAGTTCCTGTTCCACCCATCCCGATAATTACATTGTCGAAAGGATATGTTTCTCTTTCCAGTTGATTTAATATTTCTCCCAGACCTTTAGAGGAAAGTCGCAAAGGATCTCTGAATTCCTTCGGTATAAGTTT
>JAJDNK010000089.1 GCA_022340715.1 bacterium BMS3Abin03
TTGATCTTAATTTCGAAACTGCATTCTTAAATTCGTTGTTGTTTTTGAAGTTGAAATAGAAACTTAGTTTTTCTAAAAGTTCGCCTTCTTCTGGAATTTCATGTGTTTGCCTGTTGTTCATTAGTTGAAGATAATGTTCAATTTGCCTGAAAAATGTGTAAGCCTCAGAAAAAATTTTTGCTTCACTTTTTGTAAGAAAGTCTGCCTTTTCAAGTTCATTTATTGCAGTTAAAGTATTTCCGTTTCTAATCTTTTTATTTTGCCCCCCGTTTACCAATTGCAGGGCCTGAACGGAAAATTCTATATCTCTTATTCCTCCGAAGGTAAGTTTTATGTTTGTCTCACCTTTTAGTTGTCTTTCAATGCTCTCCTTCATTTTTATTATCTGCCTTTGCGGCGAAATTGAAAATGTAGTTGGGTAAATAAAAGCAGAAAGATAATCGGTAAAATGTTTATAGAGAGAGAAATTTCCGCCAACGAAACTCGACTTGATAAGCATCTGTCTTTCCCAATCTTCACCACGACTTTCATAATAGTTAAGATATTCATTTAGACTTCGACAAAGCTGGGAAATTCTACCATCAGGTCTTAACCTGAAATCTATGCGATAAAGAAATCCTCCTTTTATCTCAGTGGAAGACTGGATAAATAAATGTGTGGCTTCTATTAGTATTTCCGAATAGTATTTCCCTGATTTTAATTTTTGATTTTCATCATAAAAAAGTATCAGGTCGATGTCTGAACTGTAGTTTAGTTCCATTCCACCAAGTTTACCAAGTGCAATTAAACAATACTCCCGATTAATTTTTTTTATGGAGTATTTTTGTAAAACATTTTCATAGCAGATAGCAAACAATGTTGATGCAAGTGCATTGGCTAGAATTGATAATTCTTCTGTTGTATCTACTAATTCTTGTTTGTTAAAGATATCTTTTAAACCTATCCTAAGAATCTCATTTCGTTTTATGTTTTTAAGAGTGCTTACTTTTGCCTCAAGAGATTTGTGAGGCTGCATTCTGTATTGAAGTTTTCTTGTAAATTCTTTTAGGTTCAGTTTTGTTTTTAAAGTTGAAGGATTAACAATCCATGCGAACGATTCTGGATTTATCACAACAATATCAGTTAGATAATTACTATTCGATACGATAGAAATTAAAATCTCAATCCGGTAAGGATATTTTATACTTTCGTTGATGAATAATGCAAAATCATACTGGCTTCTGATAATTCGTAGAAGATTATTTTCAGATGTTTCGGTAAAACAATGAAGATCCATTTCTTTTTCCAGGAGCGAAATGAATTCATCAAGAATTTTCGGTAAAATCCTGCCTGCGCTAAAATCGATTAAACCGGTAATGAAACCATCCGAGAGATTTTTTTTTCTGTACATCAATAATTTTATTTTTTACATGATGAATCTAATATTAAACTGGTATTATTTAAAAGATTATTAATTATTAAATAAAATACAGCTATGAAAAGTATATTGTTATTGTTTTATCTTCTTTTCAGTATTAATTCATTTTCGCAGAAAGTTATTGAACGGAATGATCTGAAAAAATTTTTTGATGAATTTCATCATGAAGGATGCTTTATACTTTATAATCTGCAAAATGATGAATATTTGAAATATAATCCTGAAAGATGTAGACAACGGTTTATTCCTGCTTCAACATTTAAGATTTTTAATTCACTTGCAGCACTTGAATCCGGTGCAATAAAAGATGAGGATGAATTTATTAAATGGGATGGAGTGGAAAGATCTTATGCAAACTGGAACCAGGATTTAAATCTTGCACTTGCATTTAAATACTCCGCAGTTTGGTTTTACCAGGAACTTGCTAGAAGAATCGGTGAAGATGAAATGCAATCCTATATAAATCAGAATCACTATGGCAACGAAGACATTTCAGGCGGAATCGATATGTTCTGGCTGCGGGGTGGACTGAGAATATCACCTGATGAACAAATTGAATTCCTTAAAAAGATCTATAAAAATGAATTGGAATTCTCACAGCGGTCAATTGATATCTTGAAGAAAATAATGATTTATGAACAAACCGACGATTATATTTTGAGAGCTAAAACCGGTTGGGGAATGCGGTTTGAAAACCAGGTGGGATGGTTTGTTGGTTATGTTGAAAAAGCGGATAATGTTTACTTCTTTGCTACAAATATTGAATCGAAAGAACCTGAAGAAGGATTCCGTTCGCGGTTTGAGATTTCCTTTAATATCTTAAAAGAGTTGGGAATAATTTAGGCACCAACAGATCACAGATTGCCATATTAATTTTTGTTAAATTGCATTTCAAAACTTCTATTTATAAGTTTATTTTAGCTTTTCTAACAGAAAAAAAGTATATCAGGAATGAAAAATATAATTAAGAAAATATTTGGTGATAAGTACGAAAAGGACCTGAAAATCCTAAGACCAATTGTTGATGAGATCAATGCAGAATATGATAAAATTAAGGACCTAACCGATGACCAGTTGCGTGAAAAAACAGCAGAATTTAAGCAGAAAATTCAGGAATTCACACAAGAAACAAAAGACAAGCTTGAAGAATTAAAAACGAAGCTACAATCTGATGAAGACTTCGATCGCCAAGCTGTTTATGATGAGATAGATAAACTTTCCGACCAGCTTGATGAGGAATATGAGGATATACTTGATCAACTTTTGCCCGAAGCTTTTGCTGTTGTAAAATCAACCTGTGTGAGGCTGGTTGGTAAAAGCTGGAATGTAGCAGGAAATAAAACTACCTGGGAAATGGTTCCTTATGATGTACAGTTGATTGGTGCAGTTGTCCTTCACGAAGGTAAAATAGCTGAAATGGCAACCGGTGAAGGTAAAACCTTGGTGGCAACAATGCCCCTTTACCTGAATGCACTTACCGGGAGAGGAACTCATCTAATTACTGTTAATGATTATCTGGCAAAACGTGATAGCGAATGGATGGGGGAAATTTACAAATTTCACGGACTCACAGTTGGGTGTATTATTAACACAATGAATTCCGAACAGCGACAGGAACAATACGCCTGTGATATAACTTATGGAACCAATAATGAATTCGGATTTGATTACCTGCGTGATAATATGTCTGTAGAAAAAGAACATCAGGTTCAAAGGGAACATAACTATGCAATAGTGGATGAGGTCGATTCTGTATTAATCGATGAAGCACGTACACCGTTGATAATATCCGGTCCAGTTGATACAGATGATCAGATGTTTGGTGAAATGAAGCCGCGGATTGAAAATCTTTATAGGAAACAAAAAAACTTAGTGGCATCAATGCTTCAGGAAGCAGAAAAGCTTCTTAATGATGACAGTACAAAATCTTCGGAAGCAGGGGTACATATTTTTAGAGCCTACCGGGGTTTACCGAAAAGTAATCGTCTTGCAAAAATTTTAAGCGAACCTTCAAATAAACGGTTGATGGATTCAACCGAAATGGAGTTCCTGAGAGAGAAAGCAAAGAATATGTATATCATCGATGATGAATTGTATTTTGTTATCGATGAAAAAAATAACACGATTGATCTGACTGACAAAGGTAGAGAAGAGCTTGCGAAGGGAAGCAGCGAAGGAAAAGATTATTTCGTCTTACCCGATCTTGGAATGGAAATAAGCAAGTTCGAGAACGATCCGAATCTCAGTGATGAAGAAAAGATTCGAAAAAAAGATGAACTCTATAACAAATATTCAACTGCAAGCGACCGCATTCATACATTACACCAGCTTCTTAAAGCTTACACACTTTTTGAAAAAGATGTTGAATATGTTGTTACTGAAGATGGTAAGATTGCAATCGTTGATGAATTTACTGGTAGGGTGCTTCCAGGAAGAAGATATAGCGACGGTCTTCACCAGGCGATTGAAGCAAAGGAAAGTGTAAAAGTTCAAAGAGATTCTCAAACTCTTGCAACAATTACACTTCAAAATTACTTCCGTATGTATAACAAGCTTGCGGGGATGACAGGTACGGCTGAAACGGAAGAAAGTGAATTCTTCGAAATTTATAAACTTGCAGTCGTTGTAATTCCAACAAACAAGCCTATTGCCCGTGATGATCAGGACGACGCAGTTTATAAAACCAAAAGAGAAAAATACAATGCGGTTATAGATCAGATCGAGGAACTGAGAAGGGAAGGAAGACCTGTGCTTGTTGGTACAACCTCTGTCGAAGTTTCGGAAACTCTTAGCCGTATGCTAAAACGAAAGGGTATTGCTCATAATGTACTTAATGCAAAACAGCATCAGCGTGAAGCAGAAATTGTTGCACATGCAGGGGAGATAGGAGCAGTTACAATTGCAACTAATATGGCCGGTCGTGGTACAGATATTAAGCTGGGTTCAGGTGTGGTTGAAAAAGGTGGTTTGTTTATTCTTGGAACGGAAAGACATGATTCAAGAAGAATCGACAGACAGTTAAGAGGGCGTTCAGGAAGGCAAGGTGATCCCGGAACATCTAAATTTTATCTCTCTTTGGAAGACGACCTTATGAGATTGTTTGGCAGTGATAGAATTTCTTCAGTAATGGAAAGGATAGGAATTAAGGAGGGCGAAGTTATTCAACACCCGATGATAACAAGATCAGTTGAACGTGCACAGAAAAAAGTTGAAGAGAATAACTTCGCCATTAGAAAAAGACTGCTTGAATATGATGATACGATGAATCAGCAAAGAGAGGTAATATACACAAGAAGAAACCGGGCTTTGCAAGGTGAAAGATTAAAATCTGAAATATTTGAGCTACTTGAAGATTATGTCCATGATATTGTTGATAAACATTATGACAACTATGCCGCTGATGCCATGCGTGAAGAAATTATGCATAGCCTGCTGGTTGAAACCACGATTAAAGCAGAAGAATTTGAGAGCCTTGGTAAAGAAGGTTTGGGAGAAAAAATAATAACAGACTGCAGGGAATTTTATAAGAGAAAAGAAGAAATGCTCGGTTCCGAATTAATGGCAAGACTTGAAAGATTTGCAATGTTGAGCGTTATAGATCATAAGTGGAAAGAACATCTGCGGGAAATGGATGACCTTAAAGAAGGAATCGGGTTGCGTGCTTACGGACAGAAGGATCCGCTTGTCGAATATAAAGGTGAAGCCTTTAAGTTATTTATGGATCTACTGGAACAAATAAGGACTGAAGTTGTTTCATTCGCATTTAAGTTTTTCCCGCAGGCGCCTGATGAAGTTCAGCAGAGAAGAAGACAGGTGGGCGGAAGAGTGACGGAAAGCAAGCAAAGTGCTATCAACCTGGGGTATAAGGCTAGTCGAGGAGCAGAGGCTCAGGCTCAAGCATCAAGAGGTGGAAAAGCACAACCGGTTAAAGTTGGAGAAAAAGTAGGACGGAACGATCCCTGTCCCTGCGGAAGCGGTAAAAAATATAAACATTGTCACGGAAAGTAAATATGTCGTCTCTTAAAAAGATTGAAGCTATAATAAGACCTTTCAAATTAGAAGATGTTAAAGAAACTCTTGCCGAAGAAGGTGTGCATGGATTGACTATTTCTGAGGTAAGGGGTTACGGAAGACAGAAAGGACACACAGAAACTTACCGTGGTAGTGAATACCAGATTGAGTTTGTTCCGAAAATTAAAGTGGAAATTGTTGTTAAAAGTTCCATACTCGACAAAGTTGTTGATGCAATTCTTAAAGCTGCTAAAACGGGACAGGTTGGTGACGGCAAAATATTTATCTCCGATATCGCTGAAGTAATAAGGATAAGAACCGAAGAAGCAGGTGAGCACGCATTGTAAACTTTATTGCCTTTTTCTTTTTTGTATTCTTTAATAGCTTGGTTTATGATGTTTTCCTCTCGTATAAAAATCAAACATTATTTCTTGTTCGTTCTGTTTATTTTACTTCTTTCTGGCTGTGGAATATGGCAGGATTTTACCACCTATTTCAACCTATATTATAATATAAAAGATCAGTTCTCAAAAGTTGAACTTCAGATTCAACAGCAACAAAAAGATCTCTTCTCGACGAAAGAACCTGTGTATGGCGGAAGCATTCAAACAGATTTGGTTAAGGTAATCGAAAAATGTTCAAACCTTTTACAATTTAACTCGGAAAGTGCGTATGTAGACGATGCTTTATTGATACTTGGCAAAGCGTTTTTCTATAAAAAAGATTATCAAAAAGCCATAAGAAAGTTTGATGAACTAAAAGCAAATTATCCTGAGAGTGATCTTATTCTTGAAGCTGATTTCTGGACCGGTAAAAGCCAGATGAGATTGAAAAATTTTGATGATGGGCTGGCTATACTCGAAGATGTTAGAAAAAGGGCTGTTGAAGAAGGTGATGACGATATTATCTGTGAATCTTTTATTGAAGATATTGTTTACCTCATATCGACTGAAGATTATGAGAATGCTATTGCAGTAGCAAACGAATTTATGGAAGTATCCGATGATGATATGATCAAGGCTAAGGTTTGGTTTGAAATTGGCAAATTGAATATGAAAATAGGTGATGTAGAAAATGCGATAATTGCTTATAGTAATGTTTTCAATTTTGCACCAGATTTCGATCTCGAATATGCCGCAAGTTTAAATTATGGAAAAGCTTTAAGGGAAAATGGCAGAAACGAAGAAGCCTTGGATGTATTTAATGATATGTACAGTGAGGATAAGTATTCAGATAATTTTGCGGAAATCCGGCTTGAAATAGCAAAAACTAACCGGGCTTTGGGTAATTATCAATTTGCAGTCGATTTATTTACGGAGGTTGATACAACTTACCGAAACACACCAAGTGCAGGCGCTGCAAAATATGAACTCGGTGAATTGTATGAGTATAATTTGCTTAACCTGGATAGTGCGGCAGCATATTATAAAAAATCTTCAACATCTGTTCTTCCGCAGGAATATATTGAACATGCAAAGGATAAGAATGTTCTTTTCAGTCGTTATACCAGTCTTGACAATAGTATAGCAAAGTACGACAAGGCATTGTTTTACAGTCAGAATCCTGATGAATTTGCAAAAGACTCGATTGCTTATGTAGAAGATTCACTTGCGATACAGAGTGAATTAAGGAAGGTTAAAGAATTGCAGGAAATCTGGTCCGGTCTCGATTCACTATTAAATAAAAAAGATACTACAGGAGCTTTTGCTGATACTATACGTGCTATTGATACGTTGTTTGTATACGACAGTACCTTTGTAAAGGATACTTTATTTACGAAAATAAGAACAAAATTGCCACAAGATTCAACTATCTTAAACCGATTTGACAGCCTGTTCACTTCAACAGGATTTCAAAAGCCCAGTAACCAGAATATGCTTCTTCAAAATCAGCAGAGAAATCTGCAAATTCAGTTAGCAAGACAGTTACCAGACACATTAAAATTTAAAAACAATCCTCCGCGAAAATCTCCACTGCCAGATGATTCATTAAAAGTTTTACTAGCTAAAAATGAACTCGAACTCGGTAACCTGTTTCTTACAGAAATCAATATACCCGATTCGGCAAAATGGTACTATGAGGATATCCTGAATAACTATTCGGATACAAGATACCGGGCTAGTACATTATATGCTCTTGGAAGTTACTATTTAACAGTTAACGATAAAGAAACAGCGGACAGTTTGTTTAACATTATTTATGAGAATTACCGTACTGAAAATATTGTTAATGCGGCTGCGAATAAACTTGGTAAGCCGTATATAGATTTAAACTATGATCCGGTTGAAATAGAATATGATAATGCAGAAAGTATTCTGAACGAGTATAAGTATAGTGATGCTCTCAAGAAATTTTATAAAATATATGAATCCCATCCTAAATCGCAGTACGCTGCTAAGTCATTATATGCTTCCGGGTGGATACTTGAAAATATTATGTCCGATATTGATTCTGCCGTAGCAGTTTATGATACACTGGTTTCTCGCTATCCCGCATCTGTTTATGTAACCGAAGTAGCCGGGAAATTATCCGTATATAACCAGGAACAAAAAAGAATTCAAACTGCAATATTGGATTCTTTAACCGCCTTGAATGTAGCTTCGTCCGATTCATTAAATGCCGATTCTCTGACTCGGATTTCGCAAACAGAACAGGAAATTACACCGTCGGATACAGTTCAGGTTTCCTTGCAAATTCCTGAAAGTGAACAAAAAATTCCCGAAGATAAAACAGAAAAGGAACATACTAAGCCATTATCTACTGTTAAAGAGCCGCTTTGGAACCCGAGAAAAAGGAAATGACATTAGCTTAATAAACTTATCTCAGTAGTCGGCATCATTTAATTTTTAAGAATAATATTCTGCACTATTTATTCTGTTAAATGACATGAATCGTAAAGAACTTATTGACTTAATTGAGGAGGGGGAAAACATCCATTGTGAATTTAAAAGACATTTTACCACACCGGAAAAAATTGCCAGGGAAATGATTGCTTTTGCAAACACCAAAGGTGGTTACATTTTAATGGGAGTAGATGATGATGGTAGTATAATTGGTGTGGAAAGTGAAAAATCAGAAGCAGAGATGATTAAAGACGCTGCAACAAACTACTGTGAACCTAAAATTGAATATAAGTTGAACTACATTGTTCACAAAGGAAAAGAAATTGTTTCCGTTACGATTCCTGAATCTTCCAACAAACCTCACAGGATACAAGATTATGAAAAAGAATTCGATATAAGCAAAGCCGTTGTAATGGTAAGAGTAAATGATAAGAGCATGCGGGCAAGCAAGGAAATGGTAAGAATAATGAAAGCAAATGCCGGCAACAAAGCATTGAAGAAATATTTCATCGGGACAATAGAAAAAACTGTTTTTGAATATTTGGCAAAAAAAGAAAAAATTTCTGTTAAGGAATTGAGCAATCTCGTTAACGTTTCCGAAAGAAGAGCTTCAAGAACTTTAGTAAAGATGGTAAGGGCAAATTTGCTTGTTATCCACCTTAAAGATAACGGGGAAGAGTTTTTTACTGCTGCGGTTTAATTATAAAACTAATGTGAGATAAAAAACTATATAAACTTCTCTGTTAACTCATTGTTTGATGAGATACAAACATCCAGGTCTTGCAGCAAACCATCCGAAATATCATAAATCCAGCCGTGAACTGTTAAAGGTTGTTCACTTAACCATGCATGCTGAACAATAGTGGTATTGCATACATTCAGTACCTGTTCTTTTACATTTAATTCGCACAAGCGTTGAAATTGCTTTTTCTTATCTGTAATTGATGAAATTTCAGCATTATATTTTTTACGTATCTCCTGTATATGCCGCAGCCAGTTATTAACCAATCCCAGCTGGGAATTTTCCAGTACGGCTTTTACACCACCGCATCCATAATGACCGCAGACTATTATATGTTTTACTTTAAGAATATCAACAGCAAACTGCATTACCGATAGACAATTCAAATCCGTATGTAATACAAGATTAGCAACATTGCGATGAACAAATAATTCCCCGGGCATCAAACCAACAATTTCGTTTGCAGGAACACGACTGTCTGAGCAGCCAATCCATAAATATTCGGGAGTTTGCTGATGTGATAGTTGTTTGAATATACCGGGAACTTTTTTATTTAAATCACTTGCCCATTCCTTGTTTTTATCAAACAGATGTTTTAGTGCTTTCATAAAACTCCTTGATTTTTATCACTTAATTTATCGTATATCTTTCTTAATTCGAATAAAGCCACACCGTAAGCAACAGCCACATTTAAAGATTGCTTAATTCCGTATTGGGGAATTTCTATTGAAAAATCACAAAGGTCAAGTAGCTCCTGGGAAACTCCTGTTATTTCATTTCCGATTATCAGCGCTAAAGGAAAACTATCTTGCTTCAATTCATAGTAAGGAAAACTGTTGTCGGTTAGTTCAAGTGCACCAATCTTGATACCATCTGTTTTCAGCTTTTGTATAACTTCCTTCGGATCTTTAACATATTCCCAGTTTACACTTTCAGTTGCACCTAAAGCGGTTTTCATAATTTCTTTTTTGGGAGGATAAGGTGTATAACCACACAAGTATAGTTTTTCAATCATTGCTCCGTCGGATGATCTGAAAATAGAGCCGACATTGTAATTACTTCGTATGCTATTTAATATAATCTGAACAGGAAGCCGGTTTACTTTGTGTAAATTTTCTAACGTGCTTCTGTTTTGCGAGATTTGATCATGAGTGAGTTTTTTCATTTCACAGAGGAATAAGTATTATTTTCCTCTGTAATTGCAAGCTGCCCGCATGCAGCAGCAATGTCTTCTCCCTGTGTATATCTTACAGTAACAGTTATATTCTGATCTCTGAGTGCCTGAACAAACGCCTCGGTTCTTTCATAGGGTGAAGGTTGAAGTTCTGCCGAGATTCCAGTAGGATTCATATGTTCAAGTGAGTTGAATGGAATAACATTTATTTTACAAGGCAGCGATTTGCAAAGTTTTACAAGCTCTTTAAAATCCTCTTCCCTGTCGTTTACACCGCTTATCATAACATATTCGAAAGTAACACGTGAGTGAGTCTTCTTTGTGAAATATCTTATTGCATGAAGATTATCCCTTAAAGGATACTTATCATTTATCGGCATTATCCGGGACCGGACATCTTCAAAACAGGAATGAAGCGAAAATGCCAGCTTTACTCTTAAACCTGTATCCGCAAGTTCCATGATTTTCGGAGCAATACCGGCCGTTGAAACTGTAACTCGTCTCATCCGTAATTGCGTTGTAAGCTCTTCACCGAAAATTTCAAGGGATTTTACAGTTGCGTCGTAATTTAAAAGCGGTTCACCCATTCCCATAAAAACTATATTCTTAATGCTATCTTCTTTATATTCTTTTGAAGCGAATTTAAATTGATCAAATATTTCACCGGAAGTAAGATTCTTTTTATAACCCATTAATCCTGTAGCGCAAAATTTACAATCCAGAGGACAACCAGCCTGTGTAGAAACGCAGAGAGTAGTTCGCTTTTCGTCCGGGATAATTACTGATTCGATCTTATGCCCGTCCAGAGTTTCTAATAAATACTTTGTGGTTCCGGTTTGTGGGGATGAAATAGTGGAGATTAATTTTAATCTATTGATGATTCCGGTAGTTTCATTTAACTGTTGACGAAGAACTTTGGGAACGTTCTCCATCTCGTCGTAAGAGTCTATCAGGTGACGGTATAACCAATTAAATACCTGTTCGCCTCTGAATCTTTTCTCTCCTATTGTAGTAAAATATTCTTTTAGTTCTTTTAGAGTATAACCTTTTAAGACGGGTTTTTTACTCTTCCCTGCATTAGCCTCTGAATTCATATAACAAATATAGTGATTAGAATAATTTCAGAAAATCGATCTACTGCTCCGTATTGAAACATTATAGCAGCATTGCTATAAATTTTTTAATCCGCTATTTTTAAGAACAATAAAGAAACATACAAAGAATAAATAATTGAAATAACAAATCCAACTTTAAAAACAGGGAGAGTTATGAATTTTGATTTTACAGACGAGCAAAAAATGATTCAGGAATCTGCTAAAGACTTTGCAGAAAATGAGATTGCGCCAACTGCTGTTGAAAGGGATAAGAATGCAGAATTTCCCACTGAAATTGTTAAAAAACTAGGGGAACTCGGCTTTATGGGAATGATGGTTTCTCCCGATTATGGAGGCGCCGGTATGGATACTATAAGTTATGTCCTCGCTATGATTGAAATATCTAAAATTGATGCAAGCGTTGGTGTAATAATGTCTGTAAATAATTCTCTAGTTTGCTGGGGATTAGAAAGCTATGGTTCTGATTACATCAAGAAAAAATATCTTATTCCTTTAGCTCAGGGAGAGATGTTAGGTGCATTTGCTTTATCAGAACCGGAAGCGGGTAGTGATGCAACAAAACAGAAAACAATTGCTGATAAGGATGGGGATTTTTATGTTGTAAATGGAATTAAGAACTGGATATCGAACGGTTTATCAGCGGATTATCATCTCGTTATGGCTACAACCGATAAAGAAAAAGGTCATAAAGGAATTTCAACTTTATTAATTGAGAAAGGAACTGAAGGATTTGGTCATGGTGTTAAAGAAGATAAGCTTGGAATAAGAAGTTCAGATACATGCTCTCTTACTTTTGAAAATTGTAAAGTGCCTGTTGAAAATTTAGTTTGGGAAGAAGGTAAGGGATTCAACTTTGCGATGAATACGCTCAACGGTGGCAGAATAGGAATTGCTTCTCAGGCTATAGGAATTGCTGAGGCATCGCTTCATGCAGCTATAAAATATTCACGTGAAAGAAAAGCTTTCGGTCAGACAATATCAAATTTTCAGGGCATCCAGTTTATGATTTCGGATATGGCTGTTAAAATTGATGCAGCCAAAATGTTAACATTAAAAGCAGCAGCATTTAAAGATGCCGGCAAGCCGTTTTTCAAAGAAGCAGCAATGGCAAAATTATATTCCTCAAAAATTGCTGTTGAATGTGCTCTCGATGCAATTCAGATTCATGGTGGATATGGCTATGTAAGAGAGTATTTAGTTGAAAGATATTTACGCGATGCAAAGATTACGGAAATATATGAGGGTACTTCGGAAATTCAGAAAATTGTAATCGCACGTTCGCTGCTTAAAGATTGAGAGTAATTTTTGATAAAAATAGTTCTGATTATAATATCACTTTTTACGATCACGGCCATAGCGCAAACCGACTGGGTTAAGTGGGGAAAAGCCGAAATCAGTTATGAAAAAAAAGATCTTATCAGGCATAAAGATTATTCTTATCACGATATAAGCATATCGGGACTGGCTGTAAAAACCCTGGCTAATGCTTACTGGTTTTTCGTTTCGGATCTCGATGGAGATAACTGTCCTTTTTCTCCAACCTGTTCAAGTTTTTTATTGCAATCCGTTAAAGAAACAAATATTGTCCAGGGGACTTTAATGTTCTTTGACCGTTTTACACGCGATTATAATTTTATTGAACGGTATAATCGTTACCCGCGTGTAGAAGATGGCCATTACTATGATCCTATTTCGTTATACACTTTGAATGTGAAAAAGATAAACTATATTCCTCCTTCTACAGTTGTAAAACAGTAATGAAGTTTCCGATCTATCTATGTGTCCTGGAATTATTCGCATCGATTTTACTTGCCCAGGAAAAACAAATTGATTTTAACTCGGAGAAAAACATTAAAAAATTCGCTGATTATTTATTTTGTGATAAAGATTATCTCCGGGCAGCTGAAGAATATCAAAAGTTGAATGGATATGAAGGAAATGATACTATAATTTTTAAAACAGGTTTGTCTTATCTTTTTATTGGAGATTATAGCACATCGATTGATAATTTTTCAAATATTTCAAGTTTATCCCCGTTTTACGAGAATTCCAAACTTGAACGAATGAAAGCTCAATTTTTAATGAATGATTATTTCGGAATGAGATCATTCTATAATAATAATTTCCCGGAAGATGATAGTTTATCCGATAGAGCAAATAGGCTATTTACCTTTTCCTATTTAATTACAGAAGACCGCCTGCCGCAAAAAGAAAAATTTCTATTACCTTTTAATTCAATCGAAAAAGAAAAAATTTCTTCCTTTTATGATTGGAAAAATGATCCACCATATAAAAGTTCTGCATTAGCGGGAATTTTATCAGCAATAGTTCCCGGTAGCGGAAAAATATATACTGGTGATATCAGCGATGGTATTTTTTCTTTTTTAGTTACGGGAGTTTTCACATTTCTTGCTTACGATAATTTCCGTGCGGGTCACGATACACGTGCATGGATTTTCACCGGATTGGCAGCGTTTTTCTATGGTGGAAATGTTTATGGCTCAATCGCTGCAGCACAAATTTACAATGCTAAAATTACGTTTGAATTCAATAAAGGGTTAAACGTTTTCCTTGAAAGTAATAACTATTTTGTGCCGGTGTATGAATTTTGTAACTAAAATACAACACATAACTTTTATTTTAGTTATTCCGTTCTTCCTGTTGTGGGCTCAGGATTCTTTTAAAGAACAATTTCAATTAGCCAAAAATTTTTATGCGAAAGAAAATTATTTTGATGCAATAACAGAACTGAAACGTTTATTGTTTTTTGATAACGAAGAAAAATATCTTTTTGAAGCAAATGATCTGGTCGGGCAATGTTATAAGCAAGGTGGAAAATTTTCTGATGCAATTCGTTATTTTACATTAGCCGAAATTAATGCTAAATATCCTGAACGGATTTATAAAGAAAAGATTGAAATTGTTCGTGTGAACATTTTAAGAAGAACAACCCAATCTGCCTTTAGAATTTTGAATTCTCTCGAAACAGATAACAGATTTAAAGATAAAATTGATGATATAAATTACTGGCGCGGTTGGGCTTATATTTTTTCGGATGATTGGGAGAATGCCGCAGCAACATTTGCAAAAATTGATTCCGCTTACCAGTTACAAAAACTTACAGAAAAAGTGAATAACGAATTATATTCAGTTGGATTTGCTAAAGCGATTTCCTATATCATACCCGGAGCTGGACAGATTTACACGGGAGAATATCTCAGTGGATTTATATCGCTCGGCTGGAATGTTTTGTGGGGATATTATACGGTAAAAGCCTTTGCTGCTGACAGAATCTTTGATGGTGTAATGATAGCTAACTTTTTGTTTCTAAGATTTTACAGGGGGAATTTGCAAAATGCTGAGAATTTTGCCGAAGAAAAAAATCTTGAAATTTCAAACGAAGCACTTCGATATCTTCAAAATGAATATGATGGATTGAAACCATAAAAATTATACTTATAGTTTATTTTATGAGGTCTTAGTGAAAAGGTTTATCGAAATATCTATGCTGATGATATGTTTATCAGTTCCCTTATCAAATGCACAGCAATGTGTCGAAAAAGATACGGGATTAACCTATTTGCGTACTAATCTTGGTGTTCTTGCATCAGATTTATTTGAAGGAAGGGAAATAAGCACAAGGGGGGAATCGTTAGCGGCTATGTACATAGCAAGCGAATTAAAGAAGTATGGCTGTAAACCATTTGGTGATAACGGGACATATTTTGAAAATTTTAAGGTGTTTGCAACTTCTATTGATTCTAATTCAACAGTAAAGATCATTGATCAGGAAGATAAAGTACGAAAACTTTCACTTGGAAAGGATTTTTATTTATCAACCAGGGATATACCATCTGAAAAATTTAGCGGTATTGAAAGCAGCATTGTCTTCGCAGGTTATGGTATAACTGCTAAGGATTATAATTACGATGATTACAAAACCCTTGATATAAATGGGAAAGTTGTTTTATTATTAAGCGGATCTCCAGCTAATGATGGAAAAAATATTTTTTCAGAAGAAACTTCCGAAAAGTTTTCTGAAACATCGTACAAATTAATAAACGCGATGCAGCATAATGCGGTGGGAATATTGATCCTGCCGGATAAAAGAATTTCAAGATATTGGAGATGGCTGAAAGCTCGCTCACTTTCTACTTCATTTGAATTATTAAAAGAACCTCCGACTGAGAAAATGAAGTTGGCAAATGCAATACCGTTGATAATACTTTCAAACCAATCGGCGGTTAAATTATTATCAGGAGAAAAATATTCTTATGATGATTTGGTGGCTCTTGATAACAGTGTTGAAATTCCTGTCGGATTTGAATTGAATAAAAAAGTAAAAATGGATTATAAAATTAATGCCGGTAAACGTACAGCAAAAAATATTATTGGATTAATAGAGGGAACTGACGAAAATCTAAAAGATCAATATGTGGTAATTAGCGCGCATTACGATCACGAAGGAATTAGAAATGGAGAAGTATACTATGGAGCCGATGATGATGGCTCGGGCACTGTTGCAATACTCGAAGCTGCTCGTCGTATATCGTGTCTTCAGGAAAATAAAAGATCTGTGCTTGTAATTTTTCACACAGGTGAAGAAAAAGGTTTACTAGGTTCGGAATACTTAACCACACATGCAAAGTTTATGAAAAATATTGATGCTGATATTAATTTAGATATGGTTGGCAGAGGAAGTGTGGATACCATTTATAGTATAGGCTCAGGCAAGTTGAGTAGTGAACTACACGATCTAGTTGAAAGAGTTAATTCCGAAACAGTAAACCTTGTATTTAATTACAAGTTCGATGCTCCGAACGATCCTAATAAGTACTATTATAGAAGTGATCATTACAATTATGCAAAACATAGTATCCCGGTTGTGTTTTTCTACGATCATATGATGGAAGATTATCATAAACCTTCAGATGACGTGGAAAAAATAAATTTTGAAAAGATTGAGAAAATTTCAACTCTGGTAACAGAGCTGGCAATCAGGATAGCTGATAAAGATAACAAGCTGATAATCGATAAAACTGATGGGAAATCGGGTGAAGAATATTAATAAAACTTATCACGTTACTCAGTATAAATCATATTTTTATGGTCCGTTTTGATGATTTTATCTTGATAGGTATATGAATTTTTGTAATATTGTGATTCATTTTTTAATAGTTTTGATCTTTAAATTAAGAGGTAACAGAACCTCAAAAGGAGTTCAATTATGGCAATATATATAACAGAGGAGTGCATAAACTGTGGAGCCTGTGAGCCTGAGTGTCCAAATACGGCAATTTATGAAGGTGGTGTTAACTGGGAACTGGTCGATAAAACTTATGGTGAAGGTGATGCTGCTCCATCGGGCGCTGAAGGATTCTATTCAAATGATTTATTTTATATAGTACCGGATAAGTGTACCGAATGCAAAGGATTCCATGATGAACCTCAATGTGCTGCTGTTTGTCCAGTAGATTGCTGTATCCCCGATCCAAAACATGTTGAAAGCGAAGAGGAATTACTTAAGAAGAAAGATTACCTGGATAGTATAGGAAGAGTGGGAAGGTAAATTATTTCGTTAAATGAACTATAATTGGACATCGTAAGATGTCCTTTTTTTTTATTTTTAATCGATCAATTGACTATACTAGAATTAAAATGAAAATAGGCAAATACAATCTTAAGATTATTACTTCCGGTTATTTCAAGTTGGACGGCGGTGCAATGTTCGGAATAATACCGAAGCCGCTATGGCACAAAACAAATCCTGCTGATGAAGCTAACAGGATAAAACTATCTACACGGCATTTATTGTTAGAAAGCGAATCCAGAAAAATTTTAATAGATGCAGGAATGGGAAATAAATGGGATGAGAAATCAAAAGGAATTTATGCTATTGATGAAAAGTATTCTATGGAAAACGCCCTTATTAAAATTGGATTAAGGCATGAAGATATAACGGATGTAATTTTAACTCATCTTCATTTTGATCACACTGGCGGTTCAATAAAAATGTTAGATGGTAAATTAATTCCTGCTTTTCCAAATGCAAAATATCATGTTCAAAAACAAAATTTTGATTGGGCATCATATCCATCTGACAGAGATAAAGGAAGTTACCTCAAAGAAAATTTTCTGCCTCTTGCGGAAGAAGGTGTACTCAATTTTACAAATGGAAATGAAAAGTTCGATGATTGGATCGAATTCATTGTAATTAATGGGCATACATTCGGACAGCAAATGGTTAAGATTTCAGATTCATCAAACACAATTCTTTTTTGCGGTGATCTTCTTCCTTTTACTTCTCATATCAGACTGCCTTACATTATGGGATATGATTTACAGCCTCTTGTTACATTAAAAGAAAAGAAAAAGATACTTCCACAAGCAGCAGATGAAAATTGGAAAATATTTTTTGAACACGATCCGGAAACAACTTTTATTACACTGCAGAAAACTGATAAAGGTGTGACGGAAAAGGAAAGGTTTACCTCATTTGATTAACAAATCCGAAAATGATTTTAGGAAAATTTGTGATATTTCCGAATTGCAAAATGGCAGAGGCAAAAGGTTTATTGTTGATGATAAAGAAGTTGCAGTGTTCAAAATAGATGACGAACTATTTGCTTTGTACAATGTTTGTCCTCATCAGCATTTCAATTTTATATACGACGGCATTATCGAAAAGGATTGTGTAATTTGTCCGATTCATGGTTGGCGATTTGAACTTGAAACCGGTAAAAATCCTGATGGTAGGAAAGGTTTGGAAAGATATCCTGTTAAAGTTATTGATGATACCGTTTGTATAAAAGTATCTAATACAAAACGTCCTTGGTAGATGAAGCTCACAAATGAAATCGTTATTGAAAAAGCAAAAGCTATTGGTTTTGATCTTGTCGGTTTTGCAAAAGCAGAGCTATTAAAAAGCGAAAGTGAAAAGCTTGAAGAATGGTTAATACGGGGATACCAGGCAGGAATGAGTTATATGGAAAGAAACCAGAAAAAGAGAATAGATGTTTCTCAGATTCTTCCCGAGGCGAAAAGTATTATCTCACTTGCTGTTAATTATTACACAGATCATCAGTACACAAACAATCCTGCTTATGGAAAAGTCTCGCGCTATGCCTGGGGCAAAGATTATCATCTAATAATTTGGGAGATGTTAGAAAGACTGGAGAAAGAACTTAAAAAAATTGATCAGGCATTTGAAAGTAAATCTTATATAGATACCGGACCGGTTATGGATAAAGCCTGGGCTGTTCGTTCGGGGATTGGTTGGTTAGGAAAAAACACAAATGTTATCAATAAAGAATTGGGAAGCTGGATATTTATTGCTAATATAATTACTAATTACGAATTTGATTATACTTCCTCAATACCGGATTTTTGCGGGAGCTGCACAGCTTGTATAGATGCTTGTCCTACGGATGCAATCGTTCAGGAATATGTTATTGATTCTAATAAATGTATATCTTATCTAACTATAGAAAACAAAGGCGAATTATCACAGGAATTTAAAGGCAAGTTCGATAACTGGCTTTTCGGATGCGATATTTGCCAGGATGTTTGTCCCTGGAACTATAAATTTGCGAAACAGACTGTGGTCAGTGATTTCAATCCTAATAATAATAATGAGGAAATCAGTTTGCAGGAAATATTGAATATGCCCGAAAAGGATTTTAGGGAAAGATTTTTAGAAAGCCCAATTTCAAGAGCCAAACTTTCTGGTTTAAAAAGAAATGCAGAATTTCTTTCTAGATGATGTGATTTTATACGTGCAGTGTCTGAAAAAATTATTTTGATACAGTCTATTATCCGTACGAACGTGGGAATCTAAAGCAAATTGAAAGGATTCCAGTTTTCACGGGAATGACAATCTAAATTTTTCCGTGACCTCGTAGAATAAAATCACTTTTTGAATCTTTATTATATTTAGTGTATCAAATCATTTAAAAATTGAAAAATTATTGTTGAATTACTGAGGAATAAGATGTCTGAAAATAATCATCATAAAGTTATAATTATTGGTTCGGGTCCGGCAGGATTTACAGCAGCACTTTACAATGCAAGAGCAAATCTAAATCCGGTTATGTTTGAAGGAATGCAGCCCGGAGGGCAGTTAACGATCACAACAGAGGTAGATAATTATCCCGGTTTCGAAAACGGAATACAAGGACCGGAGTTGATGGATGTAATGAGAAAGCAAGCCCATAAATTTGGTGCAAAATCCATTTATAGTGAAATAACCGAAGTAGATTTCTCACAAAGACCTTTTAAATTGAAATCTTATGAAAATGAATATACTGCAGATGCAGTAATAGTTGCTACAGGTGCTTCTGCTAAATTGCTTAATCTTGAAAGTGAAAAGAAATTTATGGGTTACGGAGTATCAGCCTGTGCAACCTGCGATGGATTTTTCTTTAAGAATCAAATAGTAATTGTTGTTGGCGGCGGTGATACGGCAATGGAAGAAGCAACTTATCTAACGAATCATGCAAAAGAAGTTCACGTAGTTCATCGAAGAGAAGGATTCAGAGCTTCTAGAATTATGTTTGAGAAGGCGCAAAATAATCCGAAAATTTTCTTTCACACAAATAAGGTAGTAAGTGAGGTTTTAGGAACAGATGAGAATGGAAGAAAGATAATGACAGGCGTAATTCTTGAAGATACACGTGATGGTTCTAAAGAAGAGTTTAAAGCAGATGGATTATTCATTGCAATAGGGCATAAACCAAACACTGATCTTTTCAAAGGACAGCTCGATATGGATGATGTTGGTTACCTGAAAGTACAACCCGGTACAACTAAAACAAATATCGAAGGTGTTTTTGCTGCAGGTGATGTAGCAGACAGTAAGTACAGGCAGGCAGTAACGGCGGCAGGAACCGGTTGTATGGCTGCAATCGATGCTGAAAGATGGCTTGAAGAATACAATCATAAAGTTCAGCTGGAAGAAGCCACTAAAAGCTAAGAAGAAATTTTATCTTTTGGATTCCAGCCCGGGTTTATAAGTATAAAAAAAGGCAGATGCTTGACCTGCCTTTGCATTTCAATACCTCTTTTTTAAACCAGATTGCAAATTGGATTTGTTACTGGTCTTTTGTTTCGAGGTCATGTTTCTTTCTTAACATATTCCCAACAAGGTTTGCGACTACAAATCCTACACCGGTGAACGTGAAAAGGAAAAGAGGTAGCCAATAATCTCCGCTATATGATTTTTCCAGCATCATTCCAAAACCTAAACCTAATCCAAAGAAAATACTAATAATGCCGATCTTAAGTAAAATAAAGGGATCTCTTTTATCTTCGAAGAATTTCTTAATTTCTTCTGCCGATAATCCTTTCTCTATCAGCATTTGTTTTTCCTTTGATTTATAAAAGATGCTTATTACTAGAACTAAGCCGACTACAAGGAAAAATATTATTGGGATAAAAACTGCAATTACCGATTCCATTTTTTGCTCCTTTCTTTCATTTGCAAGTTATGACTGTAGCTGATCTGAAACGGTTACAATTTTGATCAGAAAATCTTCTTTATAACAAAATTTTAAGTAAACGGGGTGATTTCGAAAGAATTGTAATCCGTTCAAATTGATCAAATACATTATTTACTGTACATTTAACCAGGATATTTGTAACTAAATGTCTGAAAGGGTAGTCATTAATATAAAATGAAAAACCTAACAGATTGGGAAATAATAGAATCGGTAAAACGCGGTAACCAATCTGATTATTCGATTCTTGTCGATCGATACAAAAACAAAGCGTTTTCTTTGTTGAAGAGAATGCTCAAAAATGAACAGGATGCAGAAGAAACACTGCAGGATTCTTTTATGAAAGCTTATAATTCGTTACATAATTTTAAAGGCGAATCAAAATTCTCCACATGGTTTTATAAAATAGTTTATAACACTGCGTTAACAAAACTTTCATCTAAAAAAAGAAAAACTGAAAAAGAAATGATATCA
>JAJDNK010000016.1 GCA_022340715.1 bacterium BMS3Abin03
GTTTGTGCGATGTTATACTCACGGTTAAATTCCACATCGTTGAATCTATCCGGTGTGAAGTACAAACTCTGAATAAACCTATCTTTATAAGAAATTCCGATTTTACCAAAATTTAGTGGGCCGAGTTTTACTTCACTCGGATCGATTCTAAACAAAACATTTGTTGCATATCCGTAGTTGTTCCCATCATCGATATTCGACATTTTATTCTGATCAAAATTACTCCCTGAATACTCAACACTTAAGTGAGTATTATCAAATGGATTGATATCCAAAACTACATTACCAACCTGGTTTTGCTGTGGAAGCGGAAGAAAAACCACCGGCAGATAGGAACCTTGTTTAATCCCGACAAATTTGAAATTACCAATTGCTTGCCTGCTATAATCACCCAGCCCGTCACCAACACTACTAAATGAGACAGAATAAATTGCCGTTGAATCCCCGGGTTTATAAACATAATAAGTGTACGGTTCTCCATTAATTGTTGTATCTACTGCTATATAAGTTCCATGAACCTGTCCGAGAGAATCAGGTTGGGCTAAAGCAACACCGGTTTTAGTTGCTTTTAACCTGTTATCTCCAGCATTACGGATTATCTGTTTATCTTCATCGCTAAGACTAATATCGATGGGCGAATTCTGATCATCCCCTTCCTGAAAAAATTGAAATTTTATTCCAAGTTTATTATCAAAGAAACTTGAGGAAGCTCCACCGCTGAAAACACTACGCGCATACTGACGACTTGTGTATTCAAAATCAACATTAATTCTGCTGGCAGAAGTTATAAGTCTCTGTGGTGTAAATGTGATAGTTGCATTACCATATTCAATTGTGTAATCGTTATTCTCGCCTCGCTTCATCTCAACACCATCAACATAAACTTTTTCTGTGCCTGCAATAACAATTATATTTTTTTCACCATTTATTCCGCTCAGATTATACGGTCCCTGAACACCATCGAGCCCATTAAAACTGTTTGTATTAAATTTTCCCCGCGAACTGGCAATTGCTAAATAACCGGAATGATCGCCAATTGAAAATTCACCCATTAATCCCTGCAGCTTCCTGTTAATAACACCAAACTCTCCAACTCTTTTTGAAAGCTGGTAATCGCCAAAAGTGCCTACAGCATTTGGATGTTTTATCTGGATAAATACTTTATCCAATTCTTCAAGTCGTTCTGTATTTCCTTCCGGCTGAATGGGCGTGTTTTCATCTGTTAATGCAGCAACAATTTCAATATCATCTGAAAGTCGTCCTGACAACTGTAATCTTAAACCACTTTGCAATGAAAAATCCTTTGTAGTTCCAACACTAAATCCGCGAATCAACGTACCGCTCTTTTCTATACCTGGGCCAAAGATGGCTTCAGGTGTAAAACTGCTGCCTTCTAATTCAGCAACACGAACAGTGTCACCAAGATTTTCATCATATCGAACTACAAGACTTCTTCGTTTATATTCTTTGTGAAGTGCAAGCTTCACAGTTTCATAAGAAACATACAAAGTATCAAAAATCGAATAAGGTAAAGAATCCGATAAAGTGAAAGTGGCAGTTGAATAATTGAATTTATAATCCTGAAAACGCTTTAACGTTGAATCGCGTAAGACTATTTTTTCGGTAAATGGAATAATAGAAACACTTGAAATATTATAGCTGTTGTTTAGATTTACGGGTATCGAGTCGGTAACAAAAACGGTATTATACTGATTTTGCGGAAACTGAATTGCCTGTACAAACAGAACAAAGAGAATAACGACTAAATGGTTTTTTGTCTTACTCAAACAAGGAAATTGTTTTGTGAGTTAGAAATCTAATTTTAAGATGTGCTTTTATCAAGTCCATATTAAAAAGTGAAAGAATCCGGTTTCTTTTTAAATAAATGGTGACGCTGAAATAAAATCCTTTATTAAATCTGGATTTCGGTTTCTGGTAAAATAACAAGTATACTTCTGTGATCAATCTCGTTTAATTTAATGAATAGATTAGCTAAGTTGCTTTACAAATTAAATTGTGTATCTAATTCCGTGTTCAAATACAGTTATTTATTGAGTTAATGAAACAAAAACGTCCTCAAAAAAGTGTTAGAATTTATTTTCGGATTCTGTCATACCTGAAACCCTATTACAGGAAAATGCTGCTCGTAATTCTCTGTAATTTTGGATTTATTCTGTTCAGTACACTTTCTATGTGGATGATCGCTCCTGTAATAACTGTCATGTTCAATCAACCAATCGAACAAACTACAGAAGCACCACAGCAAAAGGTATTACAGGAATCTTCCAATCCTGGTGTACTTAATTTAAACGAATGGCTTAAGGAAAACATACAGAAGATCATTCCACGTGGTGATCCGATTCATACTTTACAATGGCTTGGCATTGTTATATTTGCAGCTTTTCTTCTTAAAAACATTTTTTCTTTTGTGGAATTTTACATGATGACATATATAGAACAAGCTGTCGTTAAGGATCTTCGTGAAGAGGTCTACGAAAAAATTATTTTTCAATCTCTTAACTTTTTCCATAAGCATAAAACAGGTGATTTAATATCAAACATTACAAATGATATAAATTCAGTAAACGTTGCTGTAAACAGAAGCTTTACAAAAATAATCCGCGACCCGATTATGATTGTGGTCTTTATTGTTATCCTTTTTAACATTAGCTGGCAGCTAACTCTTATAGCAATGATCGTTCTACCTCTTACTACATTTATTATCAGAAAAATAAGCAACAGCCTTCGCAGAAGAAGTAAAAGAGTGCAGGAAAGAATTGCAGATATTACATCTGTTTTACAGGAGACTATTTCTGGGATTAAAGTTGTAAAAGCGTTTGCAATGGAAAATTATGAGAATAGTAAATTCCGGGGTAGAACAAAGGATCATTTTCTTGCAGTAATTCGCCAGATAAGAACTCAAAGATTAGCTGGACCAATCTCTGAGACAGTTGGAATTGCAGTTATGGTTGGTGTAATCCTTTACGGCGGCTCTCTTGTTTTACAGGGTAATTCCATACACGCTGAAGATTTTATGAGGTTTCTTTTCATACTGTTTGCAATCCTTGAACCGTTGAAAAGTCTTACAGAAGTAAATAACAATATCCAGATTGCCCTTGCTTCAGGTAAAAGAATTTTCGATTTGATTGATGAGCCTATAGAAGTAATTGAGAAATCCAATGTCGCATCCATTAAAACATTTAATGATTCTATTGTTTATGAAAATGTAAGCTTCAGGTACAATCCTAATAGCGATATGGTATTAAAAGATATAAATCTTGAAGTAAAAAAGAATCAAAGAATTGCCTTAGTTGGAAGCAGTGGTGCGGGTAAAACTACAATGCTTAATCTCCTTCCCCGATTTTACGATGTTGATAGTGGCTCTATCAAAGTTGATGGAAAAGATATTCGCGATTATTCTTTAACAAGCTTACGCAACCTGATGGGGATTGTAACCCAGGAAGTAATCTTGTTTGACGATACCGTAAAAAATAACATTGCCTACGGTGTAGATAATTACAGCGACAAACAAATTGAAAGGGCAGCTAACTTAGCTAATGCAACTCAATTTATAAAAGAATTACCCAACGGATTTAATACAATAATTGGTGAACGCGGAATGTTTTTGTCAGGCGGACAAAGACAAAGAATTTCAATTGCAAGAGCAATATTGAAAAATCCTCCTATTCTTATTTTTGATGAAGCAACTTCTTCACTCGATTCTGAATCGGAACTTTTAATACAGGAATCGATTGAGAATCTGATAAAAGACAGAACGGTACTGGTAATAGCACACAGGCTTTCTTCTATTTTACATTCGGATAAAATTGTTGTCCTGGAAGGAGGAAAAATAATTGATGAAGGATTAAACGAAGAATTGCTAGAACGATCAGAGAGATATAAACAATTGTATGAACTGCAATTTAAAGTCTAATCTTCGTTACTTTTCTCCCAATAATTAGAAAAATTTAGTCGGAATTTCAGGTTGATCATTGGTAAAAAAATCGAGTTATTGTTAAAGAAAGTCCTTTCCTTTCTCATACGAATATTCTTTAAAGTTCAGATTCGCCCGCCTTCACCACCTTATAACAGAATTCTTTTTATCCGCTTTGATGTTCTTGGAGATATGATAATTTCTTTACCTGTTTTAAGAGCTAGCAGAATGAATCAGCCGGATAGTCAGATAGAGATTATTTGCAGTTTCAGAAATAATTCTGTTGTTCAGCATTCCGACTATGTAAATAATACTTACATCACAACAAAAAATCCTTTCAGAAATATATTATTGATATTCAGGCTAAGAAGGAAAAACTATGATCTGATTGTAAATCTTGTTACGCGACCCTCTCTTACTTACGGAATACTGGCAGGATTTATTGGACCAAATTCTGTTCGGGTAGCAAGCGATCAGAAAGCTTATGAATATTTTTACACGCACATAGTTAACCTGCCACCTAAAAGTGAAATTCACATTACACAAAGACTTCTTTTACTCTGCTCATTTCTTATTGATATAAATTTTAATGCGCGTCTTCAACCATGGGTAACTTTCGGAAATGATATAAAAGGAAAAGCAAAAGAACTATATAAATGGATTCTGAACCAGTTAAGATTAAAACCAGATTCAGCAAAAATAGTAGCAGTGAACCTTTCGGCGGGTTTGATAAGAAGAGACTGGACTTTTGAAAAATTCCTTGGATTTTTGAAAACTGCAATTGTCAAACATAAAGATGAAATTGATGGCTGGGTGATATTCACAAATCCTGCAAATCCATCCGAATCAGGAAAAATGGTTGATTTAATTGGAAATGATAAAGTAATTTCATTACCTGAAGTAAAAGACTTTAAAATTTTATTCGAGTTTTTACATCATCTTTATGCACTTGTTACACCAGACACATCTTTTATGCATGCAGCATCTGCAACGAACACACCGGAACTTGGATTAATGGCTGAGGTAAAAGTTCCTGAATGGGGCCCTTTAAGTCATCCTCATACTGTTGTTATGTCAAAAGATCCTTTCAGCTTAAAAGGAATTCCTGTAAAAGATGTAGTAGAAAGTTTTGATAAATTAATTGAAAAACTAAGACAATCAGAATAAATCGTCTGTCAAGTTTCTATATTCTAAGTACTTCAATTCAAGTCTTCTATTATTACGTATCAATTATTTAATCCTTCTGTCAAATAAATTGTACACTTTAATTAAAAAGCGTGGTATTTTTCAAATACAAATAATTTATTTAACGGTATTTTATTTGGCGTAAACTAAAACCAGTAAATTAAATCGAGGTTTACATGAAAAAGTTGGCGTTCACAATCGTAATACTATTTGCTTTTAATTGTTTCGCACAATCGGGTGCAGCAGCTATCAAACTCGGAGCATTTACACCGGGAGCTACGAATACAGGATTTATTATCGGTTATGAAGGGGGTAAATATATCGATCAGAATTTTAATTTCGGATGGAGTATAGACTGGTTTCATAAAAACTATATAGATAAAAAATTAGTTGATGAGTTCAATGAAATACCCGGAGTTTCAGTTCAGGAAAATGAGTTGAAGGCAAACACCAACATACACGATTTACCTTTAATGGCTAATGTAACGGTGAAATTTCGTTTGGCTCCACGGGCTAAGTTTTACATTACAGGTGGTGTTGGTGCTGAAGTACTTTTCGTTGATTATAAAAATTATAACAATCCGGATAAAGGCGAGTTTAAAGTTGCATTTGATTTTGACTGGAGAGTTGGACTTGGAACAGCCTATAATATAGGACCACTATCTGAATTACTTCTTGAAATGGCTTATCATAGAGCACAACCAAGCTGGACTTACGATGTCGATATACCGAATGTTGGTAAAAGAACTTTCGAAAGAGTTTATGATATGAGTGGATTAATGTTCCGGGTTGGATTTAGATTTTATTATTAAAATTTACAATTTATTTGTCATTCAGTCTTCTTTATCAAAAGGCTGAATGACAATTTCCTTTCATAAAAAGTTATTCATATCTGAGAGCTTCGATAGGATCAAGGTTAGCAGCTTTGTATGCCGGATATGTTCCAAAAATAACTCCCACAAATACACAAAGAGATATTCCGATAAGAACCCAATCAACAGGAATTGCTGATTGTGCGTTAAGAAAACTACCGGCAAAATTTCCGATTCCAACACCAATAATTATTCCAACAATTCCACCTATCAAACATAATACAATTGCTTCAATCAGGAATTGTAGTAATATAAAATTCTTTTTTGCACCAATGGCTTTTCTAATTCCAATTTCCCTGGTTCTTTCAGTAACCGATACTAACATAATATTCATAATGCCTACACCAGCTGCAATTAATGCAATAAGAGAAACAACTAAAGCACCTATCTTAATCGGGCCCGTGATATCGTTTACCATTGTTATCATCGACGCATTACTAAAAATTGAAAAATCATCGGGTTCACCGGGTTTAACTTTTCTTATTTTTCTAAAGTGGCCAATGGCTGACTCAATAACATCATCATAACTTTCAGAATTGTAAGCCGTTACCATGATATTAACACTGTTGGAATATTTACCATACATTGCCTGCCAGGTGGTTATAGGGATGACTATATAATTATCTCTGCTCTGTCCAAACATCGCAGGTTGTCTTTCAAGCACACCTATTACTCTAAATGGTCTGTTATCAACTCTTACCGTTTGTCCGACCGGATTTATTGTTGGAAAAAGTTTTTCGACAACATCCTGACCGAGTATACAAACATTTGTTGAATTCTGAATATCATTGCTTCTCAAACTTCTTCCATATTCAACTTTCCAGTTATTCGTTTTAATACCGTCCAGAGTTTCGCCAGCTATACTTATATTAGGATTAGTTTCTTTATTTCCGAATTTTACCATTTTACCAAATTTCCATTGTTCTGCACCAACAAATTTGGCATCTGTAAGTAATTCTTTCAACCTGTAAGCCTGTTCTATTGTAATGTCTTTTCTGTTTCTCCACCTTCTGTCTCTACCTGGGCCATGTGCCTGGGTTCTGTCGAACTTCTCAATTTGAAAAGTATCTTTATTCAAAAGCGATAAACCGTTTTCAATACTATTCTGAAGCATTGTAATAATTGTCATTATTACAATTATAGAAAAAATTCCTACTACAACGCCCAGTATTGTAAGTGTAGTACGAAGCTTATTATTAAGAATAGACTGAATTGCAATAGTAAATAGCTGATCAATTCTCATTTACTCATACCTCAACGATTCTATTGGATCTAAATTAGCTGCTTTATATGCCGGATAGGTCCCGAAAATTAATCCCACTATTATGCAAATTGATATTCCGATAATTATCCAATCAACCGGCACAGCCGATTGTGCATTAAGAAAACTACCGGCAAAATTCCCTATTATTATTCCGATGAAAATTCCAAGTAAACCGCCTACAACGCATAGTATTATTGCTTCAATTAAAAATTGAACAAGTATGCTCGATTTTCTTGCACCAACGGCTTTACGAATTCCAATTTCTCTTGTTCTTTCAGTAACTGAAACCAGCATAATGTTCATAATACCTACACCTGCTGCAATAAGCGCAATCAGAGATACTACAAGAGCTCCAATTTTAATGGGTCCTGTAATATCATTAACCTGCTCAATAAGTGATTCGTTACTAAATATTTCAAAATCATTTTCTTCTTTGGGTTCAAGTTTTCTTATAATTCTCATAAAGCCAACCGCAGATTCAATAATAGAAGCATATTCTTCCTGATTGTTTGCCATTACAGTAATATCAACACTTCTATTTCGTTTTCCATACATCGATTGAAATGTTGTGATCGGAAGGACTATATAATTATCTAGTGTCTGACCAAAGAAATCGGGTTTCTTCTTTAACACACCTATCACTCTTAACCGCCTGCCGTCCATCTTGATATATTTACCGACCGGTTCAACATCGTACAAAAGTTTTTCTACAATATAGTGACCCAATACACAAACATTAGTTGAATACTTCATATCACTGTCTCTAAATTCTCTTCCATTTTCAATTTCAAGATTCAAAGACGGATATACTCCTTGTGTAACTCCAACGACGTAGGTATTAGGATTTGTTTCGCGGTTACTATACTTAATGATTCTCCCCCCATTTCCCTGGTATGCGCCAATATTTTTCACATTCTTCATCATACCTTCAAATCGATAATAATCTTCAAGCGTTATATCTTTTCTGTTCCTGTATTTCTTCCAGTCATCACCGCTTTGAATTGCAGGCCATTTCTGAATCTGGAAAGTATTTTTATTTAAGAACTGAAATCCTTCTTCTATTGTATTCTGAAGCATTGTTAATATCGTCATCACTACAATGATCGAAAAGATTCCAACTACAACTCCTAATACAGTAAGGGAGGTACGCAGCTTATTTGTTAAGATTGATTGGAATGAAATCGAAAATAGTTGATCGAATTTCAATTACTCATACCTCAACGATTCAACTGGATCTAATTTGGCAGCCATATATGCTGGTGCAAATCCTGATAGAACTCCTGTAAGTAATGCAACAACAAATGCTATTACTACAGCATCAATTTGTACAGATGTCGGAATGAACTGATCTACAACCATACTTAGAAGAACAGCTGCTAATAATCCGACTGCTCCACCGACGAGACAAATCGTTGAAGATTCCAATAGAAATTGAGCAAGTATGGTTCTTTTCTTTGCACCAATAGCTTTACGAATACCAATTTCCCGAGTTCTTTCACGAACTGAGACAAACATTATATTCATAATTCCAATAGCTCCTACGAAAAGGGAAAGACCGGTGATAAATAAACCAGCGATCTTTATAACACCAACAACAGAATTATATTGTTCCATCAATGCTTCCTGTTGATTTACAGTAAAATCATCCTCTTCATCGTACTTTAATCCACGTATTTTACGCATTACACCAATTGCTTCAGCTTTAGTCTCTTCTATCATTGCAGGATTTTGTGCACGTACATTAATGGTAATACTATTCCGACGATGTGAAATAAAATTTTTAAAAATTGTCCCAATAGGAATAAACGCCTGGTTATCAGGATTATATGAACCTAAAATAGAACTACCTTGCTCATCTAATACGCCAACAACTTTATAATTGGCTCCACCTATTTTTATCGTTTTATCAAGAGCATCTCCCCTTGGGAATAAATTTTTCGCAACATCACTCCCTAAAACAGCTACCTGCCTAGATGCATTACTTTCTATCTCGCTATAAAATCTTCCCTGATCGAATGTAAAATTTGTTGTTTTTACATAATCCGAATTCGATCCATTTAAAACGACATCATCTATTCTTCTGTCTTTGTACTTAATTGTTTGTCTTGAACTTGTAACAGGTGCGACAGCCAGAGGTAGCTTTGCAAGTTCCTTAAATTTCTCATAATCCTCCATATCAATATTTCTCCTGTTTCTAAGCTTCCACCACTCCTGGTTGGTAAACCATGCCCATTTATCAATATAAAGAACATCTGTACCGAGAGCACTTATACCTTTTTGAAATGAATTGTCAATCCCTTTTATTGCTGTAGACATAAGAACAACAACTGTTATTCCTATGAATATACCAAGCATGGTTAATGCTGAACGAATTTTGTTTGCCCTTATTGCACGAAGTGCAATCAACAAACCTTCTTTCAATTCAAATAAAATGTTTCTCATAACTTTTCTTGAATTATTTTATTACAAATTATTTTATGTGAACATAAATTCAACACATTAATTTATTCCGATGCAGAATTAGTATTCAGTACTTTTCGGGACTCAACA
The DNA here is from genome assembly GCA_022340715.1 of bacterium BMS3Abin03. GTDB lineage: Bacteria > Bacteroidota > Ignavibacteria > Ignavibacteriales > Ignavibacteriaceae > BMS3ABIN03. The sequence continues at coordinate 9,806 of JAJDNK010000016.1, forward strand.
CGTTCGTCCTTTTCAATCAATCCATCTCTTAATCTTATAATTCTCGCAGCGTGTTCGGCAATATATTCTTCATGTGTAACCAGTATAATGGTATTGCCTTTTTCATGCAGTTCCTGAAACAATCCCATTATTTCTTCGCCCGTTTTTGAATCGAGGTTACCCGTTGGTTCATCGGCAAGAATAATTGAAGGTTGAGTAACCAGTGCGCGGGCAACAGCAACTCTTTGTCTTTGTCCACCTGAAAGCTCATTTGGTTTATGATGCATTCGGTCCCCAAGGCCAACATCTATGAGTGCCTGCTTTGCTTTTTCTCTTCTATCCGAATAAGACATTCCTGCATAAACAAGGGGCAGTTCAACATTATGAAGTGCATCTGAACGAGGCAGTAAATTAAACGTCTGAAAAACGAATCCAATCTCCTTGTTTCTTATTTTGGCCAGATCATTATCAGTCATTGTGCTAACACTTTCGCCTTTAAAATCATATACACCTGAAGTTGGTGTATCAAGGCATCCAAGCATATTCATTAAAGTAGATTTACCGGAACCTGAAGGACCCATAATTGCCACGTATTCATTTTTATCAATTTTTAAAGAAACATCTCTCAGAGCATGAACCTTTTCAAGACCGACCTCGTAAACTTTAGCTATATGTTCAATATTGATGATATTCATTTTAAACCCTGAATTACTTAGTTATTCACTATTTGTTCGTTTCCAAAACTTTTCCGTTTATTATCAACACGTACTTTCGATCCATCTTCCAGTTCCCTTGATATTGCTCTGTAGCTTCCCGATACAACACTTTCACCACCTTCCAGACCTTCTTTAATCTGCAGATAATTATCATCGCTTATCCCGGTTTTCACTGGTACAACTTTAGCCGTTCCGTTTTTAACAATGAAAACGACTTCTGTTGGACCCTTATTATCCATAGTCATTTCGTTATTATCTTTATTTTCATTCTTGGTGCTGTCTTTCATATCTTTTCCCGACATTTTCACATTTTCTCTTGTAGTAACACTTTGTATCGGCACACTAATTACATTTTCAACGGTCTCAGTTTGAATATCAGCATTACAGGACATACCTGGTCTAAGATTGTCATCAAGATCAAAAAAATTAATTTTCACTTCAAAGTTCACAACCTGTTCTTGTGTTCCCACACCGGATGATAGGGCACTATTTCCTATTTCCGTTACCATACCGCGAAACTCACGATCACCAAAAGCATCTACTTTAATTGTTGCTGTATCACCAATAGATACAAGTACAACATCATTTTCATCTACATCAACCACAGCCTGCATACTACCCAAATTAGAAACAGTCATAATATTTGTACCCTGACTAAATCCACTTCCAAGTACCCTATCTCCTAATTGAACATTTAACTGTGTAACTGTACCTGCCATTGGTGCATAGATTGTAGTTTTATATAAGGTTTCCAATACCTCTCTTAATTGTGCTTTACTTTGCAAAACATTTGCCTGTGCCTGTTCGTAAGAAGCTTTAGCTGATTCATAATTACTCTGAGCTGTTTCAAATTCTGAATCACTTGCCAGCCCTTTACTATGCAACTCTTTTGCCCGATCAAATTCCAGGGACAGCTTGTTTAATTCTGCTTCCCTGATTTTTAATGTGGCTTCAGAAGCTTTCAGATTTGCTTCGAGTCTGTCTTTTTGTGCCTGATATTGATCTCCCTTGATCTGTATCAGTAAATCACCTTTCTTTACTTTATCTCCCTCTTTAACCGGCAAATTTATTATTTCCCCGGTTACTTCAGGAGTTATAATAACTTTAAATTCAGGATCAATATTTCCTGTGGCTGTAACGGTTTGTGTGATATTTCTCTTCTCAACTTTTTCAGTTTGTACGAGAACGATTTCTTCTTTGCCACTTCCGATAAGTGTGATTATTATAAAGAGAGCAACAAGCAAACCGATTGATCCGAAGATAATTATTTTCTTTTTCGATTTTTTATTCGATTTAGCCATTGGCGTAATCTCCTCTTATTTTGTTATTCAAATTTTGAGTAGTCTAATATTCCCAGGTAATATTTCAATTGCTCACTTAATACTATATAATTAAACTGTGCATTAATGAGATCAGTTAATGCAGTTGTATAGTTTGAATTGGCAATCAATACATCAAGTAATTTACCTGACCCGAGGGAATATTTTTCCTGTTCAATTTTTAAATTCTCTTCTGCCGATGCAACATTACTTTCACTTACCTTCAAGCCTTTTTGTGCAGCCTGAAGATTCAAGAAAGTTGTGTTGAGCTGTCTCTTAATATCCCTCTGTAAATCATTTAAATCAATTTCTTTGTTCTTTGCGTTTACTTCAGCATATTGAACACCATTATCTATGGCCCAACCGCGAAAGATTGGGATACTGAGTGTTAACCCGAATGATAATGATTTAGAATTATCTATCTGAGATAACTTATCACCTCTCCATGTGTAGTATCCATTTGCTGTAAGACTTGGTAAATGTCCCGATCTTGCAATCGTTACAGCATTTAGAGAGCTTTCCAGACTTAGCTGAGCGCTTTTGTAATCAAGTCTGTTGTTCATTGCTTCATTAACCAACACTGATAAGTTATCATAATCTTTATAAAGATCAGAATTAAGAATATTTTGTTCTTCTTCAGTAAGTTCATCGGAAAACTTATAATCAGTTAAAACATCTAAGCCCAGATAATATAACAGATTATTTTTCGCAGTTTCCAGAGCATTTTGTGTTTGTATTATTTGCAGTTCGGCATTTCCTTTGGCAACCTCCTGCTGATAAACATCCGCTAGAGTTGCTGCGCCTAACTTATTTCTTTCCCTTATTGTTTCAAGGTTTTTCTCATTCCATTTTAAATCATCTTCTTTTACTTTTAATAATTTCTGATTATTTATTACATCATAGTATAGACTTGTAGTCTGGAATACTATATCCTGTTTCAATCTTTCTAATGTTAACTCGGCAGATTTGAGATCGTTTTTACTTTGAGAAAGGGTAGCAATATTTGAAAGTCCATCAAATAATGTCCATGATGAATTTACATTCCACTGATAATTTCTAGTCTGGTTTGTATTTGTAAGACTTTGTACTGGAATACCGCCTACAATGACTGTTCCTGCACCTTTAATTTCCTGACGGGTCCAGTCCCAGCTACCGCCAGCACCTAGTGTAGGTAAAAATTTACCATAAGCTGCTAACACGTTGGATTCATAACTGTCTATACCGTTAGCACTTTTTTGCAATGATGAATTTTTATGCAAAGCGATTCCTATAGCTTTTGATAAGGTTAACTCTTCCTGACAAAAAACCGGTATGGATAGAGAAATTGATAATAGAAAAAATAAAATATTACGCATTATTATCTCCTGGATATTGATATTTCGTATTAGTTGAAATATTTGACAATTTAACACTTAAAATAGTTACTTTGGAGGACTTAGGAAAAATAGTTCGTTAATAGTTTCCATTTATTCGTTTACAAAAATATGATATGGTAATTCTATACGGAAAATATCTTTATAAACGGTTAGATAATTACATTAACGGTTTTACAGGTATGCAATGATGACTAAATTTAATACATTTTGGAAGATAATGTTACAATTACAGGAGAAAAACAACTATTAAAATAAAGGTAAATCTATTGCTTGCTTTCAATTAAAAAATTGATATATATTGTTATCATATTCAAAATCAATACGGCATAAAATTGAAAACCAGGAAATCAAAATCCAATTTATTTACTACTATATTATTAATCCTCACATTTGGAATTATATTACCAACTACAAATTGTTTTTCACAAAATATCCTGGTGATAAATGAGAGAATTGGCGGTGGCGATAGTGGAACAACTGAAGACAATAATGGTTCCGATAACGTCGCTTTATTTGTAATAGGTGCTGTACTTATTGGTGGATTTATAGCTTATTCACTTCTAAAAAACGATACAGAGAAATCCGATTCTTCTGACTCTGTAGATAAATCTTCCCTGATAATCCAGAATAATAAATTCGATAGCTTTAACTCCAAATTCCAAAAAGCAAAAGATAATATTCCGGTTAATTTAATATTGGGAATTAAAAAAGAAAAAGCGTTCATTTCAGAAAAAACTTACCTGGTAGGAGTGTCCGTTAGATTTTGATTAATGACAATTAAAGGAAATCATCTTTAATTTTTAAAAGATACTCATACGCCTCTTCAAATGTGTTACCTATTTCCCCATTTAATATAGCTTCTTCAATTGCAGTTTTTATTTCGCCAACTTTTTTAGATGGTTTCAGGTTGCATACTTCCATAATCGTTTCACCCTTTACGGGAGATTGAAAAGCCCGCAACTTATCTTTTTCCTTTACATCTCTAACTTTATTCATAACATTTTCATAGTTCTGAAGATATTTATTTACTTTATCAGGATTTTTACTTGTTATATCGGCCCGGCATAAGGTAATTAAATCTTCAAGATCGTCTCCTGCGGCCACAATTAATCTTCTTATTGCTGAATCTGTTACTTCTTCTTTTGCGAGAGCAATGGGTCTCAAATGCAATCTTATCAGCTTTTCAACATAATTAATTTTATTAAACGGCAATTTTAGCTTCCTAAAAATTGGTTTTACTTTCCTGGCACCTAATTCCTCGTGCCCATGAAAAGTCCAGCCTATTCCATCAACAAACTTTTTAGTCTGAGGTTTCGCAATATCGTGAAGAAGAGCGGCTAACCTGAGAAAATTATTATCCGTGTTTTGTGATATGTTATCTACTACTTCGCATGTATGAAAAAACACATCCTTATGATGATATTCATTTCGCTGATCGACTCCTGCAAGATTCGCTACTTCCGGAAAAATTACTTCCATTACCCCTGTATTATAAAGCAGCTTCAATCCTACAGATGGTACAGGTGATGCGATAATTTTCATAAATTCGTCTGTAATTCTTTCCTGTGATACAATTTCCAAACGATCTTTTAACTTATTCGCCGCAACATTAACAGACTCATATACTGAAAAATTTAATTCGGAAGCAAATCTATATGCTCTTAAAATTCGTAATGGATCATCATCAAAAGTGAGCAGAGGATTAATAGGAGTTCTAATAATTTTTCTTTTTATATCATCAATTCCATTGTACGTATCAACAACCTCCCCAAAGTTATTCCTGTTGATTGAAAGAGCTAAAGTATTGATTGTAAAATCTCTACGGCTGATATCCTCAAGAAAGGTTCCTTGTTCTACTTCAGGTTTTCTACTGTCTCTTTTGTAGGATTCTTTCCTTGCAGCGACAAACTCAAAATTTATATTATCATAATTGAAGTTGGCAGTTCCAAAATTTTTATAGATGACAACGTTTTCAATCCCCAACTTATTCGCAAACTTTTGAGAGTAAAGTTTAACATCTCCAATTACTAAAAAATCTATATCATTCCTTGCCCGGTTTAGAATTATATCTCTTACAAAACCACCAACCAAATAAACCGAGAAATTCAATTCATCAGCCAATTCCTTAGCTGAGACAATAAATTTATATTTATCGATTTCTTTTGCAAGGTTCATTTTAATCGTTCAAATGAATTCTATACATTTTGTAATTTCGGTACTTTGCTGCCCATAAGAATTGCAATTGGTTTTAGTGCTTCAATATTTGAACAAAGTATTTTAACTAACGAAGCAATAGGAACCGCAAGAAACATCCCAACTATTCCCCAAATCCATCCCCAAAAAATTAATGAAAAGAGAATAAATACAGGACTTAGGTCCATTTTTTCTCCCATAAATTTTGGTTCCAGCATATTACCGAAGATATTTTGTGTTACCAACAGCAATGCGGCTAATGAAATTGAGGAAAATCCAAATCCAAAATCAAGCAAGGCAATCAGAACCGGAAGTAATGTTGCAATTAGGGAACCTATATTTGGGATGTAATTCAAAACAAATGCGAGCAATCCCCATATCAGTGCAAAATCAATTCCATAAATTGTGAGTATCACAGTAAATGTTATTCCTGTAGCAAGACTAACCAGTGTCTTAATTATTAAGTACGACTGCAATTGATCATTTATTGCCTGAATTTGTTTGTCAGTATCAACTGAACTTTTAGCAAACGCAATCTTTAATCTCTCTTCAAATTTATCTTTCCCCATAATCATGAACACCCAGAAAAACATGACAATTAAAAAATTACTAAGTAAATTCGAAAAAGAGGAAAAGAAACCCTGAAGAATTCCTATATCAAATAATTTTTTCAGTAATTGCCCGACATCAAATTGCTGAATATGAAAACCAAGAATTCCCTCAAGCTCTAATAAAGTTAAATTGAAAGGTTTTAATATATCCTGAACCACAATTGTTAATTTATCTCCGTAGTACTGAATCTTTTCCGAAAAACCACCAAAGCTTGAAAAAACGATTAATCCCATAAGGTAAAACACAGCGAAGTTCAAAATGAAGATTAATATTAATGCAAGGAATTTCGGAATCTTTAATTTTGTTCTTAAAATTTCAAGCAAAGGATGAAACAGGTAAGTCAAAAATATTGCTATGGTAATCGGGATAAGTATATCCTTAAAGGTGATCAGAATTACCACCACAAGAACGAAAACCATAAATCCGAGAAAATATGTAATTGCTCTTATATTTTTTTCATTTGTAGTGATCATAACAGATCCCTTTAGTTATTTATAACTATATGAATTTTTTCAAGTAGTAAATCACCATTTTTACTGAACCAATCGATCTTATTTGTATTCTCTTTCAGGATAGCATTGAAATTTTTGTCTCTATTGTATTTTAGCGATAATCCGGAATACTTCCTCGCATTTTCAAAATCAAAATTATCTAAAAAATATTGTGATAATTTGAAAGCAGCATAGCTGCTGATGTAATTGTTAACAATAAATATATTGTTCAATTTATTTTTAAAGATAGAAATATTTTCGTCCAGCTCCTGCGACAAATTAATTAATACAGGCAAAGAAGCATAGTCAAATCTCACTTTATTCAGATCGATTAAAATTGAGTACCTATCAAAACTACTTCCTTCCAGATAATTCTTTATTTTATTCTTATCTACAAGAGAATTACGCATAAGTGATAAGTAATAAAGTCCTCGGCTCGGAAATTCATAAGTAATCTTCTTATAAATTGAATCGGCACTTGTAAATTTATCTGCACTCGCATAAAGGTCTGCCTGGATGACTTCGAGATTATAATAATAAGATGTATTCTTATACTCATCTAAGCTACCAGATAAAACATCGATTGCCTCTACAATACTATCCTGTTTTTCAAATGACTTTACTAAGCCTACCAGAGCTGAATAAGAATTGCCCAATTCGAGAACTTTTTTAAATGATATTCGTGCTCCTACATAATTAAAATTATGATATTGCTCCCAACCAATAGTTAGAATTTCTGAAATGGCTCGTGGACAAACCTTTTGAAAAATAGATTTTTTACCAAAGTAAAAATGTGCTTCATCTTCATGAAAATCATTTTTTATTTCTGTTAGAAATGAATAATAATCCTTCAATACGTTACTTAACTCAATCCTGTAAGTTTCAGTAAAATCACCACTTGAGTAATATTTCTTAAATTCTTCAATTCCAAAATTCTCTACCAGGTATTGTATAAAAGATCCCGCATAGATATATGAAATGGTTGAACCCTGACTAAAAAATCCGATTTTTGTAAACAAATGATTTAAATTTACTTGATAATTTGATTTGTATGCTAATGCAGCCATATAATGAATAGTATTTTCATCAAATTGTCCATCTGCAGCTTCGGCAATTCCTTCTATCAATCCTGGATTCCAACCAGAAGCAAGCTTTAAAAATCCTGCTCCGAATAGTGCACTAAAACAATGTGCAAGTTCGTGCTTTAAAGTATTTTTCCAGCTATCCTGCGTTATATATATTTGATTAAGCCACGGTTTTGCTACATCGGCATTTTTTGAACCAAAAAGCTTCCCTTTCTGATTATCATCATAAAAGATAAACGAGTTAATTTTTTCAATCGGGTTACAATTGAGATATGATGTTAATTCTCTATAATAATATTCATGATTTAAGACTATTAATTTTAGTCTCTTTTCTTCGATGCGTTTGTCGAAATGAATTATAAAATGTTCGGTCTCCACAGATTTATTAAGATCTCTGGTCAGACTTTCTTTAGTTGTTGAGTAGCCTAAATCCGGTGAGAACAAATAAAATAAGATTGGAAATAGTAAGAGATAGTTAGTAAAAAATAATTTACGATTTTTCTTTCTGTTTTTTAAAATCTTTACTGAATAAAACAGTGCAATACTAAAAAATAAAATGTTAAAAGCTCTGTACAGTATTAGCTTCCATGTGATAGCAATACCTTCATCATAAACAGTTCCCGGGAAGAATACAATTATCGGGTTGTAAACATAAACCTGCGGATTAAAATAAATTTCAGCAGCAATTATTAATAAAATTCCAATATACAATACAAAGAGAAAAATAATTTTGAACCGTTTGAAGTAAACAACGGAAATCATTGCAAGTGAACCGGCAATCAAAATTGAAGGTAGAGTAATTATTAAATAAAATAATACACCATCATAAAAAGAGCAGAATCCATTTATTACGGAATTAACAACTGAAACACAGAACGGTATCAGAAGGAATAAAAATAAAGATTTATAAAGTTCTTTAGTAAAAAATTGTTTCTCTATAACGAAAAAATTTTTGTAATAACTGATTGAATAAATACCACCAAGTAAAACAATCAATACTGAATTAAGAACTGAAAATTCATATCCAAAAACATGTGTTAATGGAAATCTTAATAATAACAGATTATAAACCAGAAGGATAAATAAATATATAAGAATATAATTTCGCCATCCAAAAATTTTTTTCATATCTATTCCCGCTAATATTCCTGTCCTGCTTCTCTAATGATATCAGCTCCAAGTAAACGAAGCTTTTGTTCAATCCTTTGATATCCCCGATCTAAATGGTAAACTCTTAATACCTCCGTCGTACCTTTGGCTGCTAACCCTGCCAGTACCAGGGAAGCGCTTGCACGTAAATCAGTCGACATAACTTTTGCACCATAAAGCTCTTTACTCCCTTTTATTATTGCGACATTTTCATTAATCGTTATGTTTGCACCAAGCCTGACTAGTTCAGGCACATGTTTAAATCTATCAAAGTAAATTGTATCCTTAACATATGATGCTCCATTGGCAAGTGACATAAATGCGGTCCATTGAGCCTGCATATCAGTAGGAAATCCCGGAAATATTGATGTTGAAACATTTGTTGGAATAATTTCAAGATTTGATGCATCAAGAATTATTTGATTTGACGTGACTTGAATTTTACAACCGGCAGCTTCTAATTTTACCAATACGGCACTAAGCAAATCAGGTGATATATCTTTTAGTGTTATAAGTCCGTTTGTTAATGCGACTGCAATCAACATTGTACCTGCTTCAATTCTATCAGGAATTGTGTCCATCTCAACCGGATGAAGATCATCAACTCCTTCAATTGTTAAGGTTTTTGTTCCTATACCATCTATTTTAGCTCCCATTTTCTGCAAGTATTGAGCTAAATTAGCAATTTCCGGTTCGATTGCTGCATTGTTGATTATAGTTGTTCCTTTTGCCAGAACTGACGCCATTAAAGTATTTCCCGTTGCACCCACAGAAGATATATCAAAATAAATATTAGCTCCCCGGAGTTTATTAACATTCGCTTCAATGTAACCGTCAACAAGATTTATCTCTACACCCATTTTTTTTAGAGCATCAAGATGTAAATTTATTGGTCGAGGTCCCCAGGCACATCCACCTGGTAAAGAAACTTTCGCTTTGCCAAATCTTCCCAGTAAAGGTCCTAGAACATAAACGGAAGCTCTCATTTTTTTTACATGTTCATAAGGTGCTGTCTGATCAATTATATTTCCTGTATTTATCGAAATAATGTGATCACCAAACTCTATCTCGGCACCCATGTGTTTCAACAATTTTATCATTGTAAAAACATCGTTCAGTTCTGGAGTATTTTTAAGAATAGATTTTCCGGCGGCTAAAATTGATGCTGGCATTAATGCTAACGAAGCATTCTTGGCTCCGCTTACTTTCAGTTCACCTTTAAGAACTTTTCTGCCATTAATAATGAATTTATCCAAGCAGATTACAAATGCGATTAGTTTTGAATTTTTATTTTATTCGAATTCAAATTATGTATATGAATATGTAAAATCAATTTTAGGAAGGTGTGAATGAAATATAAAATGTTTTTTCATTAGGAATATAATTTTCTAAGTGTTAGCTAATTTACTTTCTCGATTATTATTATAGAGTAATCATCCGGGGCACCTTTTTCCTGGATCAGCCTATCAAAGATATCAGTACATTTATGTAATTCTTCATTTCTTAATGTCTTTTCGATTTCAGAATCCTTGAGTACGTCATGGACTCCATCCGTACATAACATAAATCTATGTTTGTCATTGGGATTTAGTATTAACTTACTCATATCAATTTCAAGCATTTGATTTTCACCGACTGCCTTTAAGATTACATTTTTGTTTGGATGATCCTTTGCAGCCTTCATTGAGAGATAACCTTTATCGAGCATTTGTTGTATGAGAGAATGATCCTTGGTAAGTTGATTTAATTTACCGTTTTTAAGATCGTAAATACGTGAATCACCAATATGTCCCCAATAAATGATATGACCATCAAAAAATAAAACGTCCGCAGTTGTAGCCATTGATGATGACTCACTATTTGATAATGCATAATCTACAATAGAATTATTCGCTTCAAAAATTGCATCATTGATATTTTTAAGATAATCTTTACTGGAGTTATTAAGGAAATAATTGATAACAATATTTGCACACATATAAGATGCCTGCCTGGGAGCAAATGCATTGCTTAACCCATCGCAGACAACACATAAGATTCCATCATCAACTTTGACAACTTCAATAGAATCTTCGTTATGTTTTTTTCCATTACCTGCTTTAGATAATGAGGTATATTTGTAATTCATCTATAAATAGTATTAGAAAACGCCTTCGGAGAATTTGGGGTTGAAATATAAATTAATTTATTCTAAAACCCTATTTTTTCGCTAAAATCAAAATAAAATATGCCTTCCAGAGTTGTGTGATCGTAATCTCCCTATTTATCTGTGAATTGAAATACAAGAAATGAGGCAGTATATTTATAGTTTATTATTGCATAATTTTTCCGTTTCAATAATTTCAGAAAACTGATTTTTTGCGAGGATGGCGGAATTGGTAGACGCGCTAGACTTAGGATCTAGTACCGATAAGGTGTCGGGGTTCGAGTCCCCGTTCTCGCACACATTTCAATGCTTTAATTGTATCATTTATTAGTTTATTTGAGGTAAAAGTGGAGTTAAGTGAAAAAGAAATATCTTCATCCGAAAAAGAGATAGAAATAACTCTCGGATATGAAGAAGTAAAAAACGATATAGAATCTGAAGTAAAAAAACAATCTAAGAATATACAGATACCAGGATTTCGAAAAGGTAAAGTTCCTATGACAATATTAAAAAAACGTTTTGGAGATACATTGGAATATGAAGCTTCGGAGAAAGTAGCCAATACAAGGTTCTGGAAAATCGCAGATGAAAAAGAATTGAAACCTATTGGACAACCGACTATTACAGATTTTAATTTCAAACCTGGTGAAGATTTACGTTTCAAGGTCAAATATGAAATCGTACCCGAAATTGAAGCTAAAAACTATACAAATCAAAAAATTGAGGTTCCTGATTTCAAAATAAAAGATGATGAAATCGAGAAAGAAATCGATTATATAATTCAATCAAACAGAACGTTAGAAGACGCGGATGTTGTTGGCACAGACAGAAATTATCTGCTTGATGTAATACTATTTCGCTTAAACGAAAATGGGGAAAAAGAAAATAAAAAAGGCGAAAAAATAGAGATAGATTTATCTAAAGAAGGCGTAAACAAAGAGATAATTGAAAATGCTAAAAATAAAAAAACCGGGGATTCGTTCAGTTTTGGATTTGATGACGAAAGAACAGTTAAAAATGATAAGGGTGAGGATGAAAAGGTAAAAGAACATTTTGACTATGAGGTTGAGATAAAAGGTATAAAGAAAATCATCTTGCCGGAATTGAATGATGAACTCGTTAAAAAAGTGACAAAAGAAAAAGTTTTAAAAGTTACGGATTTCAGAGAAGATATACAAAAGGATATTCAGAGCTATTACGCTCAACAAAGCGAAGAAATTCTGAAAGGTAAATTAATCACTAAGATAATTAAAAATAATGATTTTAATCCCCCGACAACTCTAGTTAATAATATCTTAGATCAGATTGTAAAAAATGAAATCGAACATCAGAAAAAACATGGAGTTAACAATCCTGATATTAATGCATTAAAGGAAAGATACCAGAAGACAGCCGAGAACGATGTTAAATGGTTTCTTTTAAAAGATGATATAATTAAGAAAGAAAACATATCAATTCCCGATGAAGAACTTAAGGAATTAGCCGAGAAAGATGCTGAGAAAACGGGAATATCTGTAGAAAAATTGTTAAATTATTACAAAAATTCGGGACAGAATGAAAGGCTTTTAGATAAAAAACTATTCGATTTTCTGAAAGAGAAAAACAATATTGAAAAAGTTGATCCTGAAAAATATAACAAAGTGAAATAAAGGAAACAAAATGAAAAATCACCCGGAAATATATAACCAGTTAGTTCCATACGTAATTGAACAAACAGGACGCGGCGAACGCGGAATGGACATCTATTCAAGATTGTTAAGGGAAAGAATAATATTCATCGGTATGCCGATTGATGATCACGTAGCCAGCTTAACGATTGCACAATTAATATTCCTGGAAGCGGAAGATTCGGAAAAAGATATTAACCTATATGTCAATTCTCCTGGTGGCAGTGTAACAGC
>JAJDNK010000075.1 GCA_022340715.1 bacterium BMS3Abin03
TTTGGGAGAAAACTTACAACAGAAGATATTGAAAGAATTACTTCAATTGGTCATTGGACAAATCAAAATTATATAATACTGATTTGCTCATTAATTGAAGCAAACAAAATTATCACTAAAGAGAATGAAGGGAAAATTGATCAATCAATTGATGGGTGGGAAGAAGTTGATTTAGTAAGAAGATTAAGAAATCAATTCGCCCATTCTTCGGGAAAATATGATCCTAATGATCCAGAAGAAAAAAAACTATATGAAAGAATTGTAACTTTTTTCAAAGTATCGTTAGCGAAAGATTCTTCAGAAGCAACTGAATTTCCGCTACCAATAGATGTTGTACTAGAACCAATAACTGAAGGGTGTAAAAAATATATTCAAAACTATTTTATTAAAGAAAGCGTATAACCTGTTCTTCAAGGCCGACCGCCTCTTCAATGCGGTTGTTTGATTTGGTTTTCGGCATTCGTTTTCAAATTAAGTTTGCAGTGTAAATTGGGATTAGTTAATAAAATAGTTTTTAAAATAAAAAAAGCCGCCCAAACGAGCGGCTCCTCTCTCTCCTAAATTTATTTGTTTAGTTACCCCTTACATTCTTAATACCATTTATATGTTTTTCCTGATCAATAATTTTTCCACTGGCATCAACAATTCCAACATGACATCCAACGCTACCACAATTACTTAATGCGGATTCAATATGACCTTCAGGTGGAAGTCCATGACAACTTCCGCATTCAGCTTGTGTATCATCGACTTTGTTAAAAATCACTGAAAAATTATTCCCAACCATTTTATCTGCCGTATACATAAACTGGTAATCGGAAGAATCTTTTAAAAATTCAAAATTACCGTGGCAATATGTATTGGAACAGGTACCTGTAGAATGATCGTAAGCTGCATTTGTGGCTATGTTATCAACTGCAAGACCGTTGAAAATTACTTCTGCCGGTAAATTGGAATCTATATGTCCAGCATCCATATAATTTTGAGGAACTTTATGACAATCAGAACAATAAATCTCACTTCCTAATTCATTTTCATATAAATGCCGGGTATGTGCGCCAACACTAAGAGAACTAGTACTTGTATTACCGTTTACATCCCGAGGCGGTGCAATCATTGTTGGATCATTAAAATTACCATGGCAGGTATTGCAGGCTTCAGGTCCGTTTTGCTCGGTATGACAACTGTTGCAATTTACATCCGTTATGCCGCCTGAATAATCAGTTGAATGACACCTTTGGCAAGTTTTCATGCTCCAGTTTAAACTCATAACTAATTTGCCGTGAAAATTAGGAGAATTCTTATCAAGTATGCCTGTTTTATGAACTGAAAGTTCAGGAGCTGAAGGTGGAGGGGGTTCAACCAGTTTACTGCAGCTCATTAAAAAAGTTATTGAAACTAAAATCAATATTGAGTAGAATAATTTCATTTTAGTACCGAGAATAATCTAAATTATTAAAGACCATGACAGTAATTACAAAATCCATCTGTCCTGCTGGACAATGGTGATGCACTTGTATGACAGTTATAACAAATGGATCCGGCATTCTCATGCCAATCTCCATGTTCATCTTTCATAAATCCGAAAGCATGAGTTTTAGGATCTGTACCTCTAATTCCATCGCTATCCAGATGACACTTCAAACAGGTTGGGTCAGCACCCTGAACATCATGACAGGCAGTACAGCTTTCAATATCTCTTCTTGCTAAGATCGCATGTTCGCCTCCACCGGATCCAACACCCATCGTTTTAAAATCCGGTTTAAGATGTGATAAAGGAGCTACTCCACCTAATGAAAAATCAGCATTTTCAGATTGATGGCAATTTGCACAGAAACTTTCTACCTGGTGACAAGTCTGGCATTCAGTCATTTTAAGATTAGCATCTATGCCGTGATTAAACCTATAATCAAGATCATGAACCCTGGTAATTATCTGCTGTTTAGGTCCATCTACTGATTGGCTTGGCATATAAGGCTGATAGAAATTATCAGGAGTATTATCCTCTGTAATTGTACTCGTCGAAACATGGCACTCTTCGCAGGTAGAATTATCATGGCACATCATACAATTTGCATCGAAGGACTGAGCCAAATATTTATGATCACGCATAAAATCAGAGCTAATATGATTTTGCGGAATTAAATTCGCTGTCGAAATATGACAATTTTCGCAAAAATTAGGTGCTGCATTTTCAGGGCTGTGACAACTTGAACACATTTCCATCGGTGGTATCTTTTGTGCAGCTTCATCACTATAATCAATTGCTGTAAAATCTTTATGGCAATCCTGGCATTTTAGCCCTTCAGCAATATGCATTTTGTGATTAAAAATCAGTTTTGATTTAGTCTGAATTAATTGTTCATAAACTTCGTTTTTATGGCAAGTACTGCATTCTTTATCATTATCAACTTCATGGCAATTTCCGCAATCGTTGTGATCAGGTAAAAGGCGATCGTTTAATGAAACGCTCTCCGATACTTTGGAATGGCAATCTGTACATTCAGCTAAATCTGCATGAAATGAATGTGAAAAATTAATCAGATCACGATTGCTTTTACCATCGGGATTCTCCGTTTTTTGCCCATAAAAGGCAGTAAAAACTAAAAAAACAATGGCACTGAAGGTAACAATTAAATGAGTATACTTTTCTTTCATAATCTACATTTGCTGAAAGTTTATATTAAACCAGTAATTTAATTTTACGAGCAACCGAAAATCATCTTTGTAAATTTTATTATTTAAATACTGTCCCTGGGCATCAAATGAAAGTGTTCTTATGGGACGATAGTTTAATCCTAGAAGAATCGTCACTAAATCATTTGAATCAACGTCTGATGATAGTTTATAATTTGTATAAGCTAAGCTTAGGCTCGGGGTTAGTAATCCTTCGAAAAACGATCTTGCGGTATAAACAGAAACTGAACTAAGTTCGCCAGCGTATCCAAAGGTTTTTCTTCCCATCAATGTTCCCCAGGGAGAAGAAATTCCCAATGATACTCTCTGAGAACTTTCATCCGTATAAGAAACATTACCGAATTTGCCGATGATCTTGTAAGTTTTATCAATCAGATAGTCACCACCAATTTCTACTTCCTGCGAATTCTGAAAATCAAAAACAGAAAAAATCGAATTATATCTTATCCTGGGTTCCCGGAAGTTATAGTAAGCGCTAATTCCTAAATTTTCAATCTCATCATATCTTGCTATTACTTCAAACCTGGAAGCCGTGTTGAAGTTCAAATCATAATCAAGTTTAGTATCGACCCTGAACATTTTAGGTTTATCATACGATACTTCCGCAGTAGCGTACTCATATTGCTCGGAACTATTATCAATAACATAGTTTGGGTTCGTTTCAAATTCAGGACTCAACCTGGATGTAGTGTATTTTATGCTTTTAAAGTTTTTATTGATGTATTTAAGTGCTATCCTCGTATTTTTGATAGTGTAAAGAGTGATTTTTCCGCCTGCAACAAAATCATTACTGAGATCATCAGTAAAATTTAATTTTTGATAAGGTGGAACATTACCACCGTAATAGCCATTTACATCAAATCCTCTATATTTAACTCCCAATGAAATACCATCGAATACTCCCCCGCCTATACTGTTAAACAAGGGTTGTCTTCCGAATTTAAGGTATACGACATCGAAAAGTTTTCTAACATCCACATAAAGATTATAAAATCTTAATCTTGGATCGTAAGTTTGGCTTTCACTCACATCACCTTCAAGATTCAGATAACTTTTTAATGAAACATTATCCTTACCGAATGTAAGATAAAGCATCTGGAAAGTACGTGCGTAGGTGTTAGAATTATTTACAGTATCGAAGCGTTCAAATGTGTATAAAGCACTGGTAAATCTACCATTGAGGTTTTGAGGAAACAGAAAGGTTGTGAGTCCCATAAAGAGACTCACAATGAATAACAATTTTTTCATCCGCAATATATCAGAATAATGAATTAATTATTCGGGTTTATTATGTTTGATTTTTGCCCACATTGTTGCAAAATCAAATTCAACTGCTGTTGGACTTTCAGCATTATGACAGGTTATACAAAGATCTTCGGGTTTTTCGTATAACTTTAATCCGTTAGCAACAGCTTCTTCTTTATTTTTCATTATTTTCATTGATTTGTAATCAGAACCCGGACCGTGACATGTTTCGCATTGCACTCCATCTTCCACACTGAATTTTTTATCAAGCATAGAAGCATCAACATTGTAGCCTGAAGCATGGCATTTCAAACATTCAGGAGTCTCTGCTGCTTTAGTTGTAAACCCTTTTTCCTTTGCAATCTTATCTGCTTTTTCAGTTTGTAAGGTTTTGTATGCTTTTGAGTGCAAAGAATTTTCCCATATACTCAATTGCTGACCTGCTTTTTCTGATTTATGACACATACCACAGGTTTTTACACCAACATAAGAATGTTGAGCAAATGAGTAAAAGAATGGAGCAAGTACGATCGCTCCTGCTAACACAATTTTCGCAAACATAATGTCTCCTTGATCTGTTAAATAATATCTAAATTACTAAAATAATTCTTTAAAAAAATGAGAGCTCCTCGGTTACAATCAAAAGATCCGGGGAGCTCTCCTCTAAATATCCTCTTTCAGACAATCTTAAATTTTCTGAAAGCTATATTCTATCTTCCCTGTTTTTTCCCATTTACCAGTGGTACACTCTGTTAAAATCTGAGTCAAAAAATAAACCACTTGATTTTTGTTGAATTTTAATCAAATTCACTTTGTTTTTATCATTTTTAAGAAATTAGGAAGATTAGTTCCTAATTACAAGAATTTAATTTCCTTGAATTAGTTTTACACTCCCAAACAATTTATCTCAAAGAACAAATTATTTTGAAAAGACTGCCGCTACCGACAGCCTTTTCAATAGATCAGCAATTATAAATTTCCCCTTTTTACTTTTCAACTAGCCGACCCGACGTAAGAATTATTTTAATAATAACATTTTCTTTACTTGAACGAAATTATTTGCAGCTAACTTGTAGAAATAAATACCGGATGCGTAATTAGCAGCATTCCATTGAACAGAGTATGAACCTGCAGCTTTTTCTCCACTAAATATTTGATCTATTTCATCTCCGATAGCATCGTAAATCGTAATAGTTACCATTGATTGTTCAGGTAAGGTATAATCAATGGTTGTTGTTGGATTGAATGGATTTGGATAATTCTGTGATAATTTATATTCCTGAGGCATAGCTTCATTTTCTGGGTAACCAACAGAAACCACACCACCTACTTCTTCAATAGCAGCTTTCAATAACGAAACAGCGAAAGCTGGATTATGAATACCCCAACTCCTGTCTTCTTCAATCCAGAAATAAACATAAGCACTTCGTGTAATTTGAGGTGTTAATGTACTATCTCCACGTACTAACTCAACTTCGCCGTCTTCATTATGCGGTAATAAATCACCAAGTTGAGTCCATAAGCCTTTAACTTCAATCTGAAGACCTTCTGCTATTCCGTTCCCATCGAGGTCTGCATTACCATTTACATAATATTTTTTATCCTTGAATGAAGTACCAATATCACCATGGCATGGTGCACAAGCTTCAACGTTATCATGTCCTTCAGCATCATTCATATTCCATGAATGACCACCAACAACACTAATCCCAATAGTAGGATCGATTGGACCATCAGCCATATGACAATTAACGCAAGCATTAGTATGATCTTCACCCGGGAGTACTGCTACACCGTGAGGTGACGATGGAAAATCAATTCCAAAATTAGGGTAATTAACACCCAATAACAGATCAGCTTCAGGGCCATGATGAGCACCATAGTGAGAACTTGCATTATCAGGATCGTCTGCATATGTTGCAGCATTACGACGACTCCTGTGGCATTGCATACAGAGAGAACCGGTTCCATACTTTTCAAAAGTGACTACTGTACCGTCTCCAAGTGTTGTTTTGGATGAATATCTTAACTGATGTTCATTTGTGGCATCATGAGGATCATGACATACTGCACATGAAATGTTTGTAGCGTCGGGAAGAATGTCGGTAGCTGCCGGTGATCCGTTTTCATCAGTCGGTCTTCCTTCTTCAACCCATTCAATAAATCCGGCACCACTATGGCATGGTGAACAACCACTTCTTGTACCGGCCGACTGTACAAAGGATCCTCTGGCATGTCCACCGTCAAAACCTCTTCCGTCAAATTCTGTTGCATCTTGACCTGAATAATCCCATTGTTCAGGGAAAAAATGATGAGTTCCCTCGTCATGGCAATATGCACAAACATCGGTATTTATACTTGCCTGCATCCGTGAGTCTACGAGCAATCCATTATGCCCGCTTGCTGGACCATGGCAACTTTCACATTGAATATTTGCTCTTTGCATAGCCTCTGGATATGCGGCAACAGTCATGTCGTAAACACCAGGATACAATGAATCGGGAAAAACAAATGGAAAATCATCGAAACCATCATTATTTGCATCCGGATCATAACCGGTAGTATGACATTTTATGCAGCTTTCTCCATAATGGCTGCTTAATGTCCCATCCAAACCTCTTTCTAGCATAGAGGCATGACCGGTCTTTGACCATTCATCAACCTTGTATCCAAAGTATGCATTATTATGACAATCAACACAATTTGGAGGTGAACTATTAATGCCCAAGTACAAAGCAGAATTGATGGTCAATGAGGCTGTTGATGTATCGCTTGTAACTGAGATTTTATAAGTACCAACCAAGTCGGGAATAAAAGAAATAATTTGTGTTAAATCATCAACATCCTTTGTGGCTCCGAAATTTGCAGTTGAACCAGCTGGTTTTTCATCTATAGACCAAACCGGATGTAAAAATCCTTCATCAATTGATGCCTTGAAAAACATTTTTGTCTCTTTTCCAACATTCAATAGTCCGTTATATGGTCTGTCAAAATAATGATCGACAGTATCTCTCTCAGAGTCACGAGGAGAAACGCCATAAGTTTTTAATGTAAGCGTTTGGGCAAAAGTTCCTCCGTACAGGAATATTGTTGTTAGAATAAGTAAATGAAAAAATCTTTTCATACTTTCTTACTCCTTAGTTTTAATTTTGTTTATAATGAGTTCTTGATTTTAATAATGAATTAAACAATGCTTTTAATTCTTCCTCTTCAACAGGTTTAATGGCATAGAAATAAATACCTAACTGGCTTACAGCTTTTCCAAGCTCTATACCCGAATCGGAGGTTACAAAAATAATTTTCATCCTGTCGTTAATTTTTCTCAAAGATTCAAGAATCGAAACTGTATTAGGAGCCAGATAATCATCATCCATTATTAGTAACGACGGTTGAACAGACAAAATGTTTGAGAGCACTTTTACCGGATCCTTACCATTTTCATATACAGTAACTGAATTCTCATCAGATTTACCAAAATCTTTAACCAATGTTAATAATAAACTATCATCAGATATCAATAAAGTCCTCATCGTCTTATGTTGAGGCAACTAAAATGCCAATTGTTTATAAATGGAAAATTTTACCATTTTTTCAGATTCCTGTGATTCTATGAATTTTTACAACTTTTTAAGGTTCTAAATTTTTGACCTTTTAGCAATGATTTCTCATTATCAAGAATACTGTGATATGTTTGTCCCATTGGAATTAACAGATTCCTCCATAAACAGACTTTCTGAGTGGTTAACTGAGAATTGACTAAATTTGAAAAGAAGTTATCATGATTTTTAATTAAAGCCGATCCTAAAATGTTTAAGACCGTAAAAAGTAAGTTCATTTTCTTTTCAATATTCCTGATTTTAATTACTACTGTAATACCGGTTTATTTTCTCATCGCTCAACTGCATGCAAATTTTGAAGCCCGTTCCATAGTTATGCTTGATACTACTTTAGACATAGTTCGATATGGACTGAAGTTTACAATGATGAGTGGTCGTAATGATGACTTACAAAATGTGATTAATGATTTTTCTAAGAAAACAGGAATTTATCACATCAGAATATTTGATACTACCGGTAAAATTAATTTTGCATCAGATAAAAAAGAGATTAACAAAAATATTTCCATGGTTTCCACACACACAATTGATTATAAGAATTTAGATAAAAAAGTGATCGATCTTGAAACGAACGATAATATCTACACAAGTACAGAACCAATTTTTAATGAGAAACCTTGTCAATCCTGCCACTCAGAAAAAAATATTATCGCTTTCCTTGATATTGATACAGAGCTAACCAGCCCGGAGATAAAATTCTATACTGGTTCGATACATATGTTTTTTTTAGGTTTGGCTGTTATTATAATTTTACTGGCGGGTTTATACCTGATATTTAACAAATTCATAAATTCACCCTTAAAAAGACTAGTGAACGCACTTGATAACGTTCAATTGGGTAATCTTGATGAGAAAATTGAAATAAACAGCAATGACGAAATAGGGATTGTCTACAAGCACTTTAACGATATGACGGAGAAATTAAAAACATCTACTGATAAAATTGAACAGATGCATCTTGAAGAATTGCAGAGACTTAACAGGCTAAAAACACTTGGAGAGTTAACTTCTCAAACTGCACACGAAGTAAATAACCATATAGCAATAATTATGGCAAGAGCGGATTATTTAAATCTCGAATCTAAAAATATTCCCGAACTTGCCAAGTATAATGAAGATTTACAGGTTTTAATCGATCAGACCACAAAAATATCTGAGATAACAGGGAACATTTTAAAATACAGCAGGAAAAAAGCTACGGAACTTAAAGAGATTGATCTAATAAAAACTATCGATGAATTCGTTACAGTTTATACACCTTTGTTGTTAAAGAAAAATATTAAACTAATTACAAATTGTAATCTGAGGAAAGCCACTATTGTAGGAGATTCGATACAAATTAACCAGATTTTAACAAATCTTGTTATGAATGCTGTAGATGCAATTGGAAATAAAGGTAAAATAGAATTCGAAATTGTGGAAAACGGAACCGGTAAAATATCATTAATAATAAATGATGATGGACCGGGGATTTCCACAAATAATCTCAATGAAATTTTTACACCTTTTTTTACAACTAAAAGCTCACAAAACAACACAGGATTGGGTTTGTACATCGTAAAGAAAATATGTGAAAATCATAGTGCAGAAATCAGGTGTGAGAGTGATAGAAAAAGGGGAACTTCCTTTATTATTTCATTTAATAAAATAAAAAAATCATAATGAAAAAAATTCTTATCATTGACGACGAAGTTGAAATGCTGAAAAGCCTGGATAAGATTCTATCGCACAGGAAGGATTTTGAACTTACCTTAACAGATAATTCCATTACAGGTAATGAATTAGTTCAAACAAAAAAATTCGATCTGATAATTTCTGATTTGAAAATGAAAGAAATATCCGGGATAGATATTTTAAAAAATGCTCTGAACAACTTCCCGGAATCTAAGGTAATAATGATTTCTGGTTATGGCACAATTGAAGCCAGCGTCGATGCTATGCGCCAAGGGGCTTTTGATTTTCTTGAAAAACCGTTCACATCAAAAAAATTGTTTGATTGTATAGACAGGGCATTTGAAGAAGAAGGCGTCAAGGAAAGCGAATCAGTACTTGAAGATGAAGTACAAACCCCATTTGAAGGAATTGTTTATAAAAGTGATATTTTCAAGAAGGTTCTTGATATAGTTAAAAAAGTCGCTCCCGGTTCAATGAATGTTATCATTACCGGTGAAAGCGGGACAGGTAAAGAATTAATTGCACGTGCAATTCATAAATTAAGCAAGAGTAAGAATGATCCTTTTGTTCCTGTAAACTGCGGTGCCTTACCGGAAAGTCTGTTTGAAAGTGAATTATTTGGTCACGAAAGAGGGGCATTTACAGGCGCAGTTAAAACTAAACCCGGATTACTTGAGTTTGCTAATAACGGCACTTTTTTTCTCGATGAAATCGGTGAGTTGACTCCTTCTTTACAGGTAAAATTATTGCGAATGCTTGAAGATAAAAAAATAAGAAGAGTAGGCGGACAGAATGAAATAAGTATAGATGTAAGAATTATTTCTGCATCAAACCGAAATTTAAAACAAGCTGTGAAGGACAAATTATTCCGGGAAGATTTGTTTTACAGACTAAGTACAATCCAGATTGACCTACCACCGTTAAGAGACAGAGTTGACGATATCATTCCAATCGCAAAACATTTTGTTAAAGAAATGTGCGAGAAGGAAGATGTACCAGTTCGAAGGTTTTCACACGATGCAGAAAATCTTATGAAACAGTATCCATGGCCGGGCAATATTCGTGAGTTACAGAACGTTATAGGCAGAATACTTTATCTTTGTTCGGACCAGATCATAATGGCAAAAGATCTTCCTATATCATCAAATCAGCGGGAAAGCCAGGATGATGAGGCACTGAATATGAATTATAAAGATGCAAAAGATAAAATCCTGGAAAAATTTGAGATTGATTATTTAACCTACCATTTGAAAAAACATGCTGGAAATATTTCCCATACAGCTGAGGCATGTGGAATAGACAGGAGAACGATACACAGGCTGGTGAAACAGTATAACATTATATATAAAGACAGCGATTAATAATTCCACTTATTTTATCTTTCCATAATTCATTCCTTAATATTATAATTGTAAAAAAGAAAGCAGATATTTTCTAAAAGGATAACAATGAAATTTATCACTGGTATAATCTTATCGATATTCCTAGTAGCGACTGCTCTATCACAAGTTGATAGTATTTATCATTGGAAGAAACTTGATACTGAGAATAAAAAAAAGATATGGTATGATGTTTCATCAATTGATACAATAAAAGGTGACAAATTCGATATTTGGGTTCTGGAAGTTCATACCCCTCCTATGAAATCGGAAGGAATTGAAGGTGAAATTTATCGTTCAAAAATTCTGTATGCAGTTAATCTCGCAACTGTAAGGTACGGGATTATGAAGATCAGGTATTATGATGTGAAAAACAAAGAGCTTTATGCATTTGATTACGATACACCTCCACCGCCTACAGATGCATTACGTTATCCATATCCGGTGTTTGAAGAATCACCAATATATCTTATTATTAAAGAACTGTTTAAATACAAGAAAGGATTAGGAAATTAATATTGGAAAATCTTGATTACGAAGAATTCGTTTTTGTGGAAGAGTCGGATATTCATGGAAAAGGAATATTCATTTCTACAGATATTCCCAGGGGTAAAAAGATTCTAAGTATAAAGGGTGAATTGATTGATGGCAATGAATGTATGCGCCGCGAAGATGAAGAAGATAATGTTTACATATTCTGGAATTACGAAGACATGTACATTGATACGGCTATGACTGATAAAATAAAATACATAAATCATAACTGTGATTTTAACTGCGATATTGTTGATGAAAAAAAGAACGGACTTAAGCTTATTGCTTACAAAGATATCAAAGCCGGCGAAGAGTTAACAATCGATTATGGATATGAAGATATTTACGAAGAATGTTCCTGTAACTTATGCATTAACGAAATTGAATAGAATATTAAAACGTCAAAACGTTAAAGCTCCAATACAGCTATTTCCCTATTTTTGCTAATTCCTCCACCAATTTTTTTAGCAAACGATAAAATTTATCTACCGTTTCAATATTAACCCGCTCCGTTGGCGAATGTGCGTTCTGAATAGTAGGACCAAAAGAAATCATTTCCATTCCAGGATTTTTGGTTTCCAGAATACCGCATTCTAATCCTGCATGTATTGCCTTTATTTGGGGTTCCTTATCAAATAAACTGTTGAACACCTCTTTGGATACCTTTAATAATGTAGAATCCAAATCAGGTTCCCAGCCTGGATAACCATCACCGATATCAATATCCGCACTTGCTAACCTGAATACAGATGCAATGCTTTCAGAAATATAATCTTTCTGTGTTGTGCTTGAACTTCTTTGACTGGTTCCTATCCGCAAATTGTCATTGAACGATTTAATAGTAGCGAGATTTGTAGACGTGTCAACCAAACCAGGAATGTTATGATTCATAGATATTACACCATTCGGTAATGCCAGGATAACATCGATAATACTTGTTGAAAATTTTCTAGTATATACTTTGTTAAAATCACTACTATCTTCTTCAAATCTTATTCTTAATCCATCATCAACAGATTTATATTCTTTTAGTACTTTCTTTTGAAAATCAGCTATCAGTTTCTTAACATTGTTGGAATGTGATTTATCCATGGATAATACTGCTTCCGCATCTCTTGGAATAGCATTACGTAAACTTCCACCACCGAGATTCGCTATTCTATAATCAAATTTGTCCAGTTTTTTTAATGTTCTGCCTAAAAGTTTTATAGCATTTCCTCTTCCGTGAATGATATCCAAACCGGAATGTCCGCCTTTCAAACCATCAACAACTAATTTATAAGAAGACCAGGCAGGATTCACTTTTTCCTGTTTCGTAGCAAATGTTGCTACGGTATCTATTCCTCCCGCACAGCCAATATAAAATGCCCCATCTTCTTCAGAATCCAAATTTAAGAGCATCTTACCGGTAATAAATCCGGGTTCAAGATTCGTTGCACCGGTTAAACCGGTTTCCTCATCTACAGTCATTAATATTTCCAGGGGACCGTGAACAACATCTTTATCTGTTACCATTGCAAGTGAAGCAGCAATACCAATTCCGTTATCGCTTCCTAAAGTAGTTCCATCTGCAATAACCCAACCGTCTTTAACACTCACTTTAATTGGATCGTTCTCAAAATCATGTTTTATATCCCTGTTCTTTTCACAAACCATGTCGACATGCCCCTGAAGCACAATGGTTGGTGCATTTTCATAACCTGGAGTAGCTGGAACATTTGCAAGAATGTTTCCTATTCTATCCTCTTTATACTTTACATTTAATTCCGACAGAAGCTTTTTAAGATAAGCCCTTATTTTTTCTTCTTTTTTGGAAGGACGGGGAACTTGAGTTATTTCATAAAATCTTTTCCATAAATGATTAGGTTTGAGAAGGGAGACTTCATTTTCAGTCATATTCAAAATCCGGAATATTCAACAAAACATTTAATTTTAATCATTCTAATATAGAAATACGTGTTTCTATTAACAATGTTTTTCAGTTTGACTTGTGAGGGTATGAACTATCAGGTAACAATTTGAGTGTGAAGAGCAATTTCTTCGAGAACTGATGAGACTTTTAAACAATCTTTAAATCCCCCATTGTAAATTACGGACATCCCTTTAATATGCGTTTCAAATGCTTTTTTACTTGCTTCATCGAAAGAGCAGCGTATAGCCTTGACTATCTGCATAATAACTTCATCAAAGGTATGCCAGTCATCATTATACAAGATAACTTTGCTTTCCAAACCTATGCTTACATCTACATCTTCCGATATTTCAATGTCAGGGGTTTCTTTAACCGGTATTTCCATAACAGAATTTAAAAAATCGTTTGCTGAATTTAAAGATAAATATTTCAATTCCATTCATTTATATTTGACTTAAATTTAATTGATTTTGATAGAGGTCTGTCTTTATATTTTGAAAGTTGATAATCAAATTATAAAGGAGTTTAAATGAAAATAGCAGTATGTGTTAGCCACGTACCTGATACTGCTACCAAGGTAAAAGTTGGAGAAAACGGGAAAACGATCGATCCAAACGGTGTTACGTATATCATAAATCCTTATGATGAATTTGCTGTAGAAGAAGCACTAAAAATGAAAGAAAAACTGGGAGATAACAGCGAAATAATCGTAATTTCTGTTGGATCCGATAAGGCAAAAGAAACAATAAGAAAAGCTCTTGCGATGGGTGCTGATACCGGAATATTGCTTAAAACTGAGAATGATAATGATTCGATCGGAATCGCAAAAGTCCTATCGAATGAAATTAAATCGCAAGGATGTGAACTGGTATTCTGCGGAAAACAATCCGTTGATTATGATAATACAATTACCGGGCAACTTATTGCAGAAATGCTTGGATATTCGTGTATTACTGTTGTTGTCAAGTTAGATATTGATGGGAACAAAGTTAAAGCTGAAAGAGAAATTGAAGGCGGAAGAGAAGTTGTTGAATCTGAGCTGCCAACTGTAATTACAGCACAAAAGGGATTGAATGAACCAAGATATGCCTCATTAAAAGGAATCATGGCTGCAAAGAAAAAAACAATTGAAGAAAAACCGGTTGAATTATCGGATAAAACAATTGAAGTTTTAAATATGTATTTACCCGAACCTAAGAAGCCCGGAAGAATACTGGGAACAGATAGTTCTGCTGTTCCGGAGCTTGTAAAATTACTTCGGGAAGAAGCAAAGGTTATTTAAGGAATTTTATGGCAAATAAAATATTAGCAGTACTTGAACAAAGAGAAGGAATATTAAAAAAATCGGCATTCGAGGTTGTAAGTGCTGTAAGAAATTTAGCTGAGCAGCTAAACCTTGAACCAGAAGCAGTAGTTGTTGGCGATAATGTTTCAAACATTGAAGAAATTGCAGTTTATGGATTAAACAAAATTGTTCAATTTAAAAATACGGACCTGGCTGATTATTCATCCAGCGGTTACAAAGAAGTTGTTGCTGGTTATGCTAAAGAAACAGATGCCGATTATATTATCCTTTCAAATACTGCCCTCGGCAAAGATCTGGCGCCAAGAATTGCAGTCGGAATTGATGCTGGATGCATGATCGATTGCATTAATTTGGATGCTACTTCAGGAGAATTAATTGCAACCCGCCCAATTTACGCCGGTAAGGCTTTGATAGATATTAAATGTAATACTGCAAAAAAAGTCATTACAATCAGACCAAATGTTATAAAAGCACAGCCAGTTGAAAACCCGAATTCTCCGACTATTACAGTTAAAGAAGTAACATCACCAAATCTTAAAACAAGAGTTGTAGAATTTAAAAAATCAGAAGGTAAGCTTGATGTTGCAGAAGCAGATATTATTGTTTCAGGCGGAAGAGGAATGAAAGCTCCTGAAAATTTCCATCTGATTGAAGAGCTCGCTGAGAGCCTCGGTGGTGCAGTTGGTGCATCCCGCGCTGTAGTTGACGCAGGCTGGAGATCGCATCGCGAACAAGTAGGACAAACAGGTAAAACCGTATCACCTACTTTGTATATCGCCTGCGGAATTTCAGGTGCAGTACAGCACCTCGCAGGAATGTCTTCATCGAAATATATCGTTGCAATAAATAAAGATAAAGACGCACCTATTTTTACAGTTGCAGATTATGGTATAGCCGGAGATACGCTGGAGGTTATTCCGGCACTCATTGATGAAATCAATAAAGTTAAAAGCAATTAATCGGAATTGATTTGGAAAAATTACAATGTGAAATATTAGGTTTATCCTCTAGTCCATCTACAGGAGGAGCATATGCAATTTTGCTAAAAGAGTTAGATGGTAATCGTCGTTTACCGATCATCATCGGTGCATTTGAAGCACAGGCAATTGCATTGGAAATAGAGGGAATAAAACCACCAAGACCATTAACACATGATTTATTAAAACAAATAACAGAAAATCTTGGGGCAACTGTAATAGAAGTTATTGTTGATGAGCTAAGAGAAAATACTTTTTATGCCAAAGTGATTCTTGAAGTAGCAGGACTTTCTCAGGAAGTAGATGCGAGACCAAGCGATGCTATTGCCCTTGCAGTAAGAACCGGTGCCCCTATTTTTGTGGTTAACAATGTAATGGATGCTGCAGCATTTGTTCCTTCAGAGGAATCAGAAAAAGATGAAATGTCCGGTATAGTTCCTGATTCGGACAAAACCAAAAAACCTTTAACAAAAGAAGCAAAGTTAGCTGTACTTCAAAATAAGCTAAGGGAAGCCATAGACAGTGAAGAATACGAAAGAGCGGCTAAAATAAGGGATGATATTAAAAGATTAACCAGCAATAATTAATAACCTGGCTATTATTTAAATACAACTTTACCGATCTCGCATTCCTTACATCTTTCTTTAACACAATAGTAACGAAACAATTCTATCATCCCCTGCATATCTATACTTTTTACTGTACCTCTGTTCAGGTTTAAACTCTGCACAACCTGATCTACAATCTTGTTCGAATCATTTTGTATATAATTCAGGCTAAGTTTTTTTACCCGTTTTGTTTCCTCTTTCATTCTGAATATTTCAAAATAAACGGAAAACACCGGCAATATAACATTAACAATTATATCATCGGCTCTTGAAAGTCCTATAAAATATTTCAGTCTTTCCTTTGCTTTCTTCTCAAATACATAATGTGATGACCAGAATCCATGTGCTTTAACAATCATTATATTTCTTAGGTAAGAAATTATCTTCCCGGGACCCTCATCTTTAGAAAACATTTCTACAATTTTCCCAAACAAATCGTCCATTAGAATTTTCTTTAGCAGAACAGATCCTCCGGCAATTCTGATAGTTGGAAAATTAAACGGTCTTAACCTGAAAAAGTGCCATTTCTGTTTACTTAAATATATTCCATCATAACTTTCTTTTATTTCGGACCACGTTTCAATTAAGCTGCGGATATATTCGGCACTTTCTTCATCAGGTGTTGAATAATCTTTTGGGATAAGATCACTCACATTAAACATCGCTGATTCAATTATTCTATCTATATTTTCTTTCTCCGAAAGTTTACTGAAAAATTCAAGATTGAGTGCTTTTGCCAGCCTTAACATAATATCTTTATTTTGCGAATATCCGAGAGCTTCAAATATCATTTCATAAATTAACTGCTGCCAAACAAGTGGTGAGTTAAAATCTTCAGTAGAAAACTTCTTGTTCTGAAAGTTTTCTCCAAAATCATAATGCACAACCGGTTCGCGGATATTCATTTCTTTCAGATAGATCATCTCTTTCAGACGATCAAAGATTCTTTTTTCTTTTTTCTGAAATCTTTCAATACCAAGATGTGTAATGAATTTCATTTTATCATTTTGTGGAACTTCTCCATTAATGGAAGAGCAAGGCATTGTAAAATCTCTGTGATTTCTTTCGGAAATGATTGCTTGCTGGATCATACTTTTATAATCGTCGTCGATTACATTAGCAAGACTAACTGTATCCACTTTTCTACCATTTTGTGTAATCACATAAGGCTGGAATTTTTCATTTGAAAAGATGATGTGAAGTACAACTTTGTTAAATCGTTTGTCAAGATAATGCCCGTGAGATTTCCAATCTGAATGTCGGAAATCGATTTCTACATCTCCCTGGTAAGTTATATTTCCAATTTTTATTCTTGAATTCAGGAAGTCCGGACCGGCAGAATCTTTATTATTTTCACCAACATCTATTATTTCTATTTCCTGACCGGAGGGTGTTTTTACAGGGATTTGAAAGTTCTTCCCTTTCCAAATCTCGTAAAGCAATTTTTCACGTATTGGATTGTCCTTGAGCACCTATTTCACTTAAATTATTTGCAAAACGATTAATAATAAACTTATGAATTAATCTTCTATCTTATTAATTTAACTTTATACGGATTACACACTATGTAAATAGTAAAGTACGTACTGTATAACTCTATGTTTCAAATAATTTTATTACTTCGGAATTTAATCTTACTAATTCTTCTTTTACCTTAAGAGTAAAATCTTTCCCGCCACTTTTATATATCAGGCTACGACTAACGTTGATCAATAATTGTTTTCTATGCATCGTTTTAAATGAACTAATAACTTCTTTTAAATTACCTGACTGTGTACCAATTCCTGGCAAAAGTATAGGAAGAGATCCAATATTATTCATATTCTCTTTTAATTCATCATTCTTTGTAGCACCGAAAACAATCCCACAATTCTTTCTTGTATTCCATTCATTAACTTTTTGAATGATTTTCTGATAAAGATAAGTTCCATTATCTAATTTTTGTTTTTCAAAATCAGAAGCACCGGTATTAGACGTTAAAGCTAGAATAAAATTCAGCTTGTCTTCGTATAGTAAAAATGGTTCTAAAGAATCGTAACCCATGAATGGATTTAAAGTAACGGCATCACATTTGAAATGATCGAATACGGATTTCGCATACATTTTTGATGTATTACCGATGTCTCCTCTTTTTGCATCCCCAATTATCAAAATATCATCGGGAATATAGTCTATTGTCTCAGATAAAATTTTTATCCCGTCATAACCGGCACTTTCGTAAAATGCAAAATTTATTTTAAATGCAGCTGCATTTTTTTCAACGGTATCGATAATAGCTTTATTAAAATCTAAAGTTGGTCTGGATGATGATTTTAAAAAAGAAGGGATTTTTTCAATATCTGTATCAAGCCCAACACAAATAAATTTATTTGCATCATTTGCAGAAGTTAATTTTTCAAGTGCTTTCATAAATTCAAATCAGGCATAGTTCTTCCTGGTTCGGAATATATTGGCAACAATTCCAAGCATTACCATACTAACTAAAAGTGAACTACCACCATAACTCACGAACGGTAATGGCAAACCTACAACTGGCATGACACCAACTACCATCCCAATGTTGATAATAAAGTGTGTAAAAAAGACGGTAAGTATACCAATCGATACCAAACTTAAAAATTCGTCTTTGGATGAGGAAGAAATTTTCAAGATCCGAAGAAATAAATATGTAAACAGAATTAGAATAATGATTGTACCAATGAATCCGAATTCCTCTCCTACGACACAATAAATGAAATCTGTCCACTGTTCGGGAATAAACTGCAATTGTGTTTGATGACCAGCCATAAAACCTTTGCCGAGAAATCCACCGGAGCCTATTGCAACCTGAGCTTGTATTGTATTATAACCCGAACCTAATGGATCAGACATTGGATCTATGAAAGCCTGAATCCTGTTTTGTTGATGGGGACTTAGAGCACGAAATACATAATCAGTAAAAAATCCGCAAGCTAAGTTTAAGGCAAAGATTGAACCACTGAAGAAAAAATCTTGTCTGAACACGAACAATAAAGCAATTACAACTACTAAAGACGCAATAAAATAAAATGTTCCGAATAGGGATGAGATTGCAACAAAAATAGGTGAGAGGACAACAAACATTGCAAACACACTAATACCTTTCCAGAAAATAAGTGCGATGATCATCGTAAGAAATACAAAAACGGTTCCCAGATCAGGTTCAAGTAAAATGAGTGCTACAGGCATTATGCCTATTCCCAATGCCAGCAGCAAATCTTTAAATGATTCGATATCAGTATTGTTACGACTAAGAAATTTCGCTAACATTAATATCGTACCAATCTTGGCGAACTCGGAAGGCTGAAAACCTAATGTTCCAAAGTTAATCCAGCTTTTGGAACCCGAAACAGTTTTACCTATTAATAAAACAAAGACCAATAAGAAAAGTGATAGCAAATAAACCGGTATCGCTGATTGCTTAAATAAATTTGATGGAAGTGAATACACTACAAAAAACAATATCATTCCGGCAATTCCCCATATAATTTGTTTTTCGAAATTACCTTGCGCAAGTGGATTGTTATAAGTTGAGCTATAAATTGCCGCTAAACCTGTACCGAAAAGAATTAAAACAGGAAACAGTAAACCGAAATCAAATTTATCTTTAAGATGATAATCAATTCTCACGCTTTGACTCCGAAACTGTATTTTCTAAATGCGTTAAAGTTTTCTCCTGCTCCAGGGATTTTTCCTTATTAGAATTCAGATAAGTTTCTATTATTTTTTTTGCAATGGGTGCAGCATAAGTTGAACCGAATCCAACATTTTCTACAATTACCGCCAGGGCAATTTGTGGATCATCGAAAGGTGCAAAAGCTACAAACCAGGCATGATCTTTACCATGTGGATTTTGTGCTGTACCTGTTTTACCGGCAATAACGACATCATCCGATCTTATACTCGTTGCAGTACCGGCTCCATTTACCACCAGGTACATCCCTTTTTTAACAACATCAAAAACCTTTTGATCAATACCTGCATTCAATTGTTTAGATTTAAGATCGAATTCTTTCCCCATATTATTAATGTAACCTCTTACAAGATGCGGTGTGTATGTTTTCCCGTTATTTGCTATCAATGCTGTATACTGTGCAAGCTGAACAGGAGAAACACTTACTTCTCCCTGACCAATCGACAAACTTAACAAAATGCTTCTCGGCCAGTTCGGTCCGTAAGCTTTTTCATAGTATTTTGAATCCGGGATTAAACCGGAAGTTTCTTCATCGAGATCGATATTTGTTTTAGAATCAAATCCAAAACGTTTCGAATATTCTGCTAATCTATCCAAACCTATTTTTAATATCAATTGGTAGAAAAATGAATTACAGGATTTTTCTATTGCTTCAACAACATTTATTCTTCCGTGAACACCGTGACACTTAAAGAAACGCCCAAAGGTATAACCCCCGTTACAATTAAATGTTGAGGAAGTTGTGATAACTCCCAGATCCAGACCAGCTATAGCAACGAGCATTTTGTAAGTTGAACCAGGAGACTGAATAGACATTGTTGCTCTGTTAAATAATGGCTTTTCAGGATCATTATAGAGTGAATCTAAAAAATCTCTCGAGGTTATATACGAAAACTGATCAAGATCATATTGCGGAGAGCTTACAAATGCAAGTATTTCTCCCGTCTCCGGGTCAACTGCTACAATAGCACCTCTTTTATTTTTAAATTCTTCTTCGGCAACTTTTTGCGTTTCTGCATCTATGGTTAGTATAATATCGTTACCTTTCACCGGTAACTGATCATCACTACCATCGTTATATGAACCGATCTCCTTTTGTTTCGAATCAACAAGAATAAATTTTTTGCCTTTTTTACCTCTTAATTGTCTATCATAGTTTTTCTCAATTCCGCTATATCCTATAAAATCACCCGCTTTATAAAATTCACTTCCTTTCTCTAACTGCTTCTTTGTAATCTCTCTTGTATAGCCAAAAATATGCGACCCATTAATACCACCGGGATATCCACGATGCATTTCAATTATGTAATCTATACCGGGGAGGTTCTGGGAGTTTTCTTCAATCCAGGCAATAATGCTAAAATCCACCCCCCTCTTAATTTTTATCGGCTGATATTTAGAATAATTTCTATTCTGAAAGAGAACGTTATTTATGTATCCAGGTTCAAATTTTAAAACAGTTTCTAACATATGATTGAGACTGGTATCATATTCTGTAGGTGTGATTCTTAAAGTATATGCCGGTACATTATTAACAAGAAGTTTATGATTTCTATCGTAAAAAATCCCTCTCAACGGACTCTGATCAATTTGCTTGATACTGTTATTAACAGATTTGCTCTCATATAGATCCTGGTTAAGAATCTGCATCTGGAACAGACGGGCTCCCAACGCAATAGCACTTATTAAAATTGCTACTGAGAGAATCGTTTTTCTTTGTAAAGACGCAAATCTTTCGTTTATCAAATTTTTCTCCTTCTGAAAGGGTAAAATAAAAATAATATGCTTACAACCGCAGTGTACAAAGATGGTAGTAATGCTTGCTCAAACAGGATTGAGAAGATATT
The DNA here is from genome assembly GCA_022340715.1 of bacterium BMS3Abin03. Lineage (GTDB taxonomy): Bacteria > Bacteroidota > Ignavibacteria > Ignavibacteriales > Ignavibacteriaceae > BMS3ABIN03. The sequence continues at coordinate 21,509 of JAJDNK010000075.1, forward strand.
CGTCTGTAAATCGAAAGTGGAGAAAAATGAAAAAATTATTGTATCGATAATTGAACAAAGTAAAACGATCAACGAAAAATTATAAGTGCTAACATTAGTTATTTTTTTTGTTTCACCTGTAAAATAACCTGCTGTAAAACCCGCAATTGTTTTTGAAAGCATTGATAAGCCTAATAGATTTCCTGAAATCAAATCAATCAGCAAACCGTAAACTGCGCCAAGAATAGTTCCGTATAATTGTCCTCGACTAATTGAATAGTATACAAGTATTATTAAAATAAGATCGGGAATGATTCCGGCAAGCCTGATAAGCGGAACAATTGTGATTTGTAAAAGGTAAACTAAAAAAAATACTATGAGCGGAGTAATATATTCAAGCTTCATTTTACTGATGCCTGTAAAAATTTAATTCCAACTCTTCAATCTGTTTACTTTTTACAACTGCTAGAATAAATAAATTATCGATAGTTGTAAGATTGACAAATGATTTAACTTTTATATAACTAAACATTCCTAATCCACTTGGTTTGAATTCTTCCACAACTCCAACCGGAACAGGAATGGGTATTATAGAACTTATGTCCGAAGTTACGATTCTATCTCCAACTTCAACATCATAAGTACTGGGGATGTTCTGCATAATTAATTCTTCACCCGTCCATTTTAAAATTCCATTTATTCTGCTTCTTTCATCCATCACGGTTAGTTTGAGATCAACATTATGCAGGGTTTTAGCAATAGAAAAATCATCGGAAGTAGATTGAATGATACCTATCAATCCCTCATCATTAATAACAGGCATTCCCGGAAGAACACTATCCCTTTTACCGGCATTAAGAGTAATTGAATTTTGTGTAAAAGACAATGACTTCGAAATAATCGAAGCCGGAATTAAGGGAAATGATGTAGTATCTTTAAAATGAACAAGATCTCTCAGTTCGTCATTTTTAATTCCAAATTCCCTTAGTTTGCTCAGTCTTAACATAAGTTTTGCATTTATTTCTCTTAACTCCTGGTTTTCTCTTTTGAGATCCGAAGTACTGAATATATCTGATATAATTGATGTAATAGATGCAAAACTTCCAAAGGCAATTGCTCTTACTTTTTGCACTTCAGGATTTTGATTTTGTGAAAGGATTATCAGGCTTAGGAGAACTGTAATTATGAGTACAATGTATTCTTTAAAGTTAGCCCATACTTTAGAAAATAATCGAAACATCAATATCTTCTGTTACGAATAAGTACTTTCGAAAAATCATTAAGGTTATCAATAACTTTCCCAGTTCCGCGAACTACAGCAGTTAAAGGATCATCCGCAACATGAACCGGTAAATTGGTTTCCATCCTGATTCGTTCATCCAGACCTTTCAATAAAGCTCCACCGCCTGTAAGCATGACACCACGATCCAGAATATCAGCCGATAATTCCGGTGGTGTTCTTTCCAAGGTTTGTCTAACAGCATCAATTATCTGAACAATACATTCATTCAACGCTTCACGGATTTCTGCTGAACCCACTTCTGTTGTCTTGGGAATTCCACCGACGAGATCTCTTCCTTTAACCTGAATTGTAACTTCTTCTTTTAAAGGTACTGCAGAACCAACTTCACATTTTATTGCTTCAGCTGTTCTTTCACCTATAAGAATATTATGATTTCTTTTAAAGAACTGCATTATCGCATAATTCATTTCATCACCAGCTATACGAATTGATTCTTCGTTCACAATACCCGATAATGCAATAACAGCAATTTCAGTTGTTCCACCACCGATATCTATTATCATATTTCCAACTGGAGCATCAACATCAATCCCAATTCCTATTGCAGCAGACATTGGTTCAGCAATGAGGTGAACTTCTTTTGCACCGGCATGTTCTGCACTATCTCTTACAGCTCTCTTTTCAACTTCAGTAACTCCGCTGGGTACCGCAACTACGATTCTTCTGCTGCTTAAAACTCCTGCACGTACTCTTTTTATAAATGCTCTTATCATACCTTCAGCAATTTCAAAATCAGCGATAACTCCATCTCTCATCGGTCTAGTAACACGAATTTCTTTATGTTCTCTTCCCTGCATTTCTTTCGCTTTATTTCCTAAAGCGATAATACGTTTTGAGTTTTTATCGAATGCAACAATTGAAGGTTCGTTAAGAACTATACCTTTTCCTTTTATGTAGATCAGAGTATTGGCAGTACCAAGGTCAATTGCGATATCGGTAGAAAAAAAGTCGAATAAACCCATTTTACCTCTAATGTTTAAAGTGTCTTATTCCTGTAAATAACATTGAAATATTACTTTTATTGGCAGCATCTATCACTTCTTCATCTCTAACGGATCCGCCCGGCTGAATGACAGACGTTGCACCATTTTTTACAATTTCGAGTAGCGCGTCTGCAAACGGGAAAAACGCATCTGATGCTGCGACTGAATCTTTTAAATCTAATCCATATTCTTTTGCCTTCATTGCAGCAAGACGCACTGAATCCACTCTTGACATTTGTCCTGCACCAACACCTAATGTCGCTTTGTCTTTAGCAAAAACAATTGCATTGGATTTAGTATGTTTTGCAATCTTCCACGCAAAATACAAATCTTCCAGTTCATTCTCATCCGGTTTTTTACTAGTGGGAACAGATATTTTTTCAGGGATCAATCCTGTAAAGTCCCAATCCTGTACAACCACTCCACCGGGAATACTTTTCATAGATTTCTTTTCATTTCTAACAGATTTTAATTGCTTTAGTATTCGCCTGTTTTTTTTCTTCTTAAGAACAGTCAATGCACCTTCTGAATAATCCTTAGCACTGATTACTTCGAGAAATATTTCATTCAGTTTTTCCGCCAGTTTTTCATCAACTGTACCTGGGAAAGTTACGATACCACCAAAGGCAGATACGGGATCACACTTTAACGCTTTTTCATAAGCGTCAAAGAAATCTTTTCCAGTTGCTGCACCAGCAGGATTACTATGCTTAATAATGGTACATGAATTTTCCCCGAGTTCCTCCACTAATTCAACAGCTGATACTAGATCAAAAATATTATTGTAAGATAATTCTTTTCCATGAAGTAATTCGAAGTGATCGGAAAATTTTCCATAAATACCAGCTTTCTGATGAGGATTTTCACCGTACCTTAAGTTCTGATCAAGCGGGAGATTGATCCTTATGTTTTTTGGTTCAAGTTTAAATCTCGATTCAAAATAATTTGCAATATAGGTGTCATATTCTGAAGTGTGAGCAAATGCAGCTACAGCCAGTTTACGTTTTGTTTCTTCAGTTATTTCATCTTTAGATAATTCTTCTAAGAATTTTTCGTACTGATAGGGTGAAGTTAGCACCGAAACAAATTTATGATTTTTTGCAGCAGCTCTTATAAGACTTATTCCACCGATATCTATGTTTTCAACCGCTGTATCCAGATCTACATCTTCTTTACTGGTAACATTAATAAACGGATAAAGATTTACACATACAATATCAATGGGACTGATTTGATTTTCCTTTGCTTCCTTTTGATCTACTTCATTATCTCTTCTCAACAAAATGCCTCCGAAAATTTTGGGATGAAGAGTTTTTACTCTACCATCCATAATTTCGGGAAATCCTGTAAGCTCCGCTATTTCCATTACTTCTATTCCTGCTTCACTTATTCTTTTTGACGTATTACCGGTAGCTAAAATCTTATAATTATTATTAATTAAACCCGAAGCAAGTTCTGTTAAACCTGTTTTATCTGAAACGCTAATTAATGCTAATTTCTGCAATTTAATGGTCCAAAATTTTAGATAAATTAATTATTGAAGAACATCCACTTTATTGTTTTTAACAAGAATTTTATTTGTAGCAAATTTCTCGATGACAAATGGTAATAATTCATGCTCTATCTTCAACACATGTTCTGCAATTGCTTCTGCTGAGTTAAGATCAGAAATATCAATTTTTCTCTGAGCAATAATCTGTCCGGTATCGTAAGTCTCATCGACCAGATGAACCGTTGCACCCGATTCTTTTACCGATGAATTGAGTACCGCTTTATGAACATTCATTCCGAACATTCCTTTACCACCGAAAGCCGGAAGCAAAGCTGGATGAATATTTATGATTTTGTTTTTAAATTCCTTTATAACCGAATCAGGTATTAATTTCAGAAATCCGGCAAGAACAATCAGATCGATATTGCGGGACTTTAAAAAATCTGCTAAACCGGAGTAGCTTATAGATTCTTTATCATTTCCAAGGGAAAAACAAGCAACGGAATTATCTGCTGCTATTTGAAATGCCTTACAATTCTTTTTATCACTGATTACGGAATCTACAACTACCAGATTCTTTAATTTTGGGGAATTTAAAACAGCCTGAAGGTTTGAACCTCTGCCCGAAACAAATACTGCAACTCTTAACACAATTGCTCAATTATCATTTTACAAAGCTACTTAACGTACAAAGAATAATCAATATTACCGCTGTTCAACTAGTGATTTATGCATTTTGAAATCAAGGGCATTTATCAGATTTCCCAACTTATTCTCATAGAAAAAATCAGAAAATTGTTTTGCTTTGTCTAAATAGCTAACAGCATCTGTAAAGTATTTTAATCTGAAGCTTGAACGGGCTGCATAATAATATCCAAAAGCTTTAATCCATTTTGCTGCCGATTCGTTTTGAATTACCGAAAGCGCATAACTGTAAGAACTGGTAAAATCGTTCAGGTAGAATGAGATTTTACTCAAATATAAATTTATTTCTGCAATTACAGGTCCGGGAATATTACTTTTATTAAAGGCAAGCAGAATTTTTTCTGCATTTTTATACTTAGCCGATTCAATGAGATTTTTAGCAATAATAATTTGAAGTCTCACTGAATCAGGCGGATTTTCGGAGTATTGTTCCCCAAAATACTTTGCATATCTGTCGTCATCGATATCTGTATTTCCCCTGTCGCTCATTTTGAAATACTGGGCAGCAATCAAACTATCACCTAAAAAAGTATAACATAATCCTAAACGGAAAGCAGCAATACCCTGGTAAAAGTCTTCTGATACGTTTTCTATGAAACTTTCATAATACGTTTTTGCTGTTTTAAAATCATTACGGTAGAAATACAGATTGCCTATAGACAATCCTGAAAATCGTTTTAATTGTTTAAACGAAGTGTCCTTTGAAGTTACTATTTTATTTAATATTCTTTCTGCTTTTTTAAACTCTGCAAGTTTAGTGTACAAAAGTGCTAATGAATAATTGAAAAGTATATTCCTGGGATAATTATAGTTTAATTGAATGAGTGTTTTCTCAGCGGGTTTATTTTCATCATAAAATTCAGATAAAATCTGAGATAAATAATATTGCGCCTCGGTTCTTGAAAATTTACCCTTATTTGCAGCAATTTCCAGATATTCAATTCCTTTCATTTTATCGCCTGCAATTCCTGAAATGCGCATAGCCCACCTTAGTGCAGGAGGAGTTTGTGCAATCATAAAATTATATAATCCAAGTCCAAGATATGCATCAGAAAAAGTGCTGTCCGTTAAAACTGCATTCGTTAAATAAGAGTAAGATTTTTTCGCAGCCCACACTGCATTAAGATAATCCTCATCTCTTGTATAAGCCATTGCCCGGAATGAATATGAGGAGCCAATAATATATAGTATAAAAGGATCATTAACTTCTTGTGTAAGAGAATCATTATCAGTTTCTACAACCTTTTCAGAGAGAGAAATAAATATATTATAATCCGATGGATTTTTATTGTCTAAATACCGCCAAAGATATTGTATTGATTTAAAGTGATAACCGGCAGGATTATCAGGAAACTCACGGATTATCGCATCAAATGTTTTTTCGCTTATATTGAAATTGAATTTAAATGTTTCTTCCAATCCGTAAAGAATTTTTCTTTCCAGGTTGCGTGTTAAAACTTTCTTCTGAGGATACAGTGAAGTTGTACCAAGTACAATAATAAGGAATATGATAAGATGATCAAATTTGTTTGCTGGGAAAGACATATTCACAAATTACTACAAATTAATAATGTAACAAATATAGTTATTCCTTTGTGGGAGTAGAATTAGTTTCTTCAAAATGTTGTAAAGAGGCTTTTACAAATTCTCTGAAAAGAGGGTGAGCATTAGTTGCCCGGGATTTTAATTCAGGATGAAACTGGCAGGCTACAAACCATGGATGATCTTTAAGTTCGATCATTTCAACAAGTTCACGATCAGGTGATAAACCACTAAGCACTAAACCATTGTCCGTTAATCGTTTCCTGAATTTGTTATTTACTTCATACCTGTGTCTGTGTCTTTCTGAAATATAATTTTGCTTATAAGCTTCCATTGCTTTTGTACCTTCCTGCAATGAACAGGGATAGGCACCCAAACGCATCGTAGCACCTTTATCTTTAATGTTCTTCTGATCCGGCATAAGATCAATTACACTATACTTATTTTTCTTAAACTCCGAACTGTTTGCATTTTTAATTCCACAAACATTCCTGGCAAACTCAATTACAGCACACTGCAAACCAAGGCAAATACCTAAAAACGGAATATTATTTTCACGGGCATATTTAATAGCTGCAATTTTACCTTCAATCCCTCTTTCTCCAAAACCACCAGGTACTAATAAACCTTGTACACCATCCATTAGCTTAGAAACATCACCGGATTCAAAATCTTCAGCATTTAAAGGTTTAACAACAACTTTCGCATTGTTTTCTGCACCGGCATGAATAAAAGATTCCAGGATACTTTTATATGCATCGAGATGATGAATATACTTGCCACAAATTCCTATTTCAATTTCCTTAGCAGGATTTTTAACACTTTCAACAAATGCTGTCCAGTCATCCAGTTTAATTTTTTTATCAGCCAGGTGAAGACGCTTAAGAACTATTTGATCGAATTTTTCTTTATAAAATACAAGTGGTACTTCATAAATTGATGAACAATCATATGCTGAAATAACTGATCTGCTGTCAATATTACAAAACAAGCCTATCTTTTCTCTGATTTCCCTGGTTAATCTTTTTTCTGAACGACAAATCAATACATCCGGTTGAATTCCTAATCCGAGAAGATTTTTAACACTGTGTTGCGTTGGTTTGGTTTTTACTTCTCCAGCAGAAGCAATATACGGTACTAAAGTGACATGAATACTTATTGAATTCGCTCTACCGAAATCAAGCATATGCTGCCGCATCGCTTCGATGAAGGGAAGACTCTCAATATCACCTACCGTTCCGCCTATTTCTGTAATGATGATGTCATAGTCGCCGAGCTCACTTAATCTTACCAAACGTTTTTTAATTTCATCTGTGATATGAGGTATAACCTGTACAGTAGCTCCTAAATAATCTCCTCTTCTTTCTTTTGTGATTACTTCATGATAAATCTGCCCCGTGGTAGCATTATTCGCAGTAATCATGTTCACATCAAGGAATCGTTCGTAGTGTCCTAAATCAAGATCAGTTTCTGCCCCATCATCGGTAACATAAACTTCGCCATGCTGAAATGGACTCATAGTTCCGGGATCAACATTTATATAAGGATCAAATTTTTGGATGGTTACCTTAAAACCACGCTGCTTGAGAAGTAAACCTAGAGAAGAGGCAGTAATTCCTTTTCCTAAAGAGGATACAACACCACCTGTTATAAAGATATGCTTAACTTTTTTACTGCGAGCCATAAAATTTTTGCCCCCAAATATAGATTAAGCAATATTTAATAGCAATTTGGGATTGTCTTTTATCTGATTTTCTATTTTATATCTTTTTAAATAGAATCATAATTAAGTATTTGCCATTCGTTAACTTTTTTAGTATTCTCGTTCAAAAGATTTTTAAGTGAAAGATTCGATTAAAATATCGCAAATATTCCCCGTCAGTGCCAAACGTCTTTATGATGCCTGGCTGAGCAGCCACGAACATTCGGATTTTACTGGTGAAAAAGCTGTTATCAGACCTTCAGTAGGTACAAATTTCACGGCAGGAGGTGGCTATATCTGGGGATATAATGTTGCATTACAACCTTACAGCAGGATCGTCCAATCCTGGAGAACAAGTGATTTTCCTGAATCCACAATCAATTCTAAACTTGAAATTCTTTTTGAAAAAGTAAACGGCGGTACAAAATTAACATTAATCCATACCCAGATTCCAGACGGTCAGATAACGAAGTATGAGAAGGGATGGAAACAACACTACCTGAAACCAATGAAATCTTATTTTAAAAATTAAAATTAAATTTCTTCCTAAATCTCGCTTAGTTTATACTTAATATCGAATTACAATCAGAATATTCTGTTCCTGTTTTATGCCTGCCCTTATTTCGCCCGGATTTTTAACGAACTATGATGGTATCTGTTTATTAAATCTTAAACAAATAAATATTATATTAATTCTTCAATTTTAATTTCTCCAATAAAAAAGTATAACTAATTTAATATCAGAATTGTCTAATAATTTCACATTAAAACTTCATTTAAAAAGTTTGTTTAGAAATATTATCTGGTTAACCGTAGCTGTCGTTGTTTCGCTCATTTTTATTAATGTGAATTATGCTCAGGATACCACTAAAAGTCTTGCTTTCAAAGATAATCACCCATTTATTGAAGCTCCTTACTTTTACAGACCCGATCTTGGTTACCAGATTTGGCAACAGTTCAAACTAACCCGGGAAGCAAATTCTGGTGATGTTTTAGCCCAGCACGAACTTGGTTTGCGATATTTACTTGGCGAAGGTGTTCCCGCAGATACTTCTAAGGCAGTTTATTGGATCAGAAAAGCTGCTGAACAAAATCTTGCTTCCGCTAAATATAATTACGCTATACTTTTAATAAACGGTTGGGGAGTTGAGTGGAATCCCTTTCAGGCTTTCAAGTATTTTAGAGAAGCGGCTAAAGCCGGTATGATACAGGCTCAGTACGTTGTAGGAATTCTCTACACAGATAACCTGATTGTTAAAAGAGATATGAATTATGCATATTACTGGGTAAGAAAATCTTCCGGGGAAGGATATGAACCTGCTAAAGGAATTGTGAACCAGATAAAATCCAAAATTTCTACATCCGTTGTTGATTCTATCACGGCAATAGAAGATAAAAAATCTGATACTGACAGCACCGTTCCTGAAGGTGAAGATAATAAAAATCTAAGTTCGCCTGTAGGATTAGTTTTTATCGATTTCAATTCGGCAAATGACACTGTAACATCTGTAACTGATAGTATGTTAATTAATGATCTGAGATTAGCAGACATAGATTCAATCAACATAAAAATGCAGCTTGATTCGGTTAAATACCTCGAAGGACTGACTTCACCAGACAACCTTGTGATGCTTACACAACTTGCCAGCAGTGGGAGTCCTGAAGCACAAACTATTCTGGGAAGGTTGCACGAACTTGGTATTTCATTCATAGCAAATAAAATCACTGCAGCAGCATATTACTTCCAGGCATTAAGAAACGACTCTCCCAAAGCATCTTTCCTTCTATGGAAATTAAGTAAAATGCGAGGGTTCATTAAATCAGTACAGGAACTGGCTCAAAAAAATAATCCCAAGGCAATGTTCGTATGGTATGGATTGAATTCTGTTCACTATGATAACCAGATTGCAATGAGTGATGGTATAAATCTTTTACACAATGCGGGTAAACAAAATTATATACCTGCTTTAATAGAACTGGGTTTGAATTATTACACCGGAAGATTTACAGATAAAAATACCGAAATGGGCTTATCCTACTGGCATAAAGCCGAATCATTAGGAAGCCTTGAAGCAAAAGTAAGAATAATGTCCTCTACAATTTACGATCATTCAATAGGTGAGAATCTAAGTTTTTTAGTAAAAGAATTATTAGAGGCATCTGAAAAAGGTTCTTTATTAGCTCTGGTAACACTTGCCCACTGTTACGAAAATGGTATAGGAACAGCTAAATCAAAATCTAAATGTGTTGAATATTATCGTGATGCGGCCCAAAGAGGAAGCCAGTACGCATATCGTGAATTAAAAAGACTGTACGATGAAATTCGCCCTCCCGACCCCGAATTTATGTTGAATTAGTTTATCAAGATTAGGTTTTAATCAATCATTAATTAATTCTTTTCTTCGGATATTCATTTCTTATTTATATAATTTATATATTAACAAAAAAAATTTAAGCAAAAGATCCGGCGTATTCCTGAAATCTTATGATCTGAATTTCAGAAATCAATGAACAATCAAAAAAATATTTCCATTAAAAAGAAAGCAGCTTACATCTCACTGTTTATCGGAATATTAATGTTCATTGGTAAAATGGGTGCTTACCTGATTACTGGCTCTGCTGCAATATTTTCAGACGCGGCGGAATCCGTTGTTCATATTCTCGCAACCTCAATGGCTTTAACAAGCATTATTATTAGTGCTAAACCGGCAGATGATTCTCATTTGTATGGACATGGAAATGTAGAATATTTTTCAGCGGGTATTGAAGGTGCATTAATATTTGTAGCCGCAATCGTTATTATTTACCAGGCTATGATTGATCTAATAAAAGGTACAGTTCTGAAATCACTCGATATAGGATTAGTTATAGTTGGATTAGCCGGGATTATAAACCTCGTTCTCGGTTTTTATATGGTAAGAACTGGTAAGAAAACAGATTCAATAACATTAATTGCCGATGGTAAACATATTTTAACCGATTCTTTTACAAGTATCGGGATTCTTATCGGAATTTTTCTTGTGATATTAACCGAATACACAATCCTTGACCCCATTGTTGCAATTATTGTTGCCCTAAATATAATTGGAACGGGTTATAAACTGATACGTCAATCAGTCGGCGGTCTGATGCTCGAAACCGATCCAAGACTTTTAGAAAAGATTGCGAATATGCTCTCCAACTTTAAAAAAGAATACTGGATTGATATTCACGAATTACGATACTGGAAATCCGGCGATGGTATGTTCATAGATTTTCATCTTATACTTCCCTGTTATTTTACCATCGAGCAAACACATAAAGAAGAGAAAGAAATTACTGAAATACTTAACAAAGAATTTGTTAATGCACAGATAAAAATTCATTTTGATTTTTGCCGACCCGAACTCTGTAAATATTGTGAGTACTCAATATGTAAAATCAGGAAGGAAGACAGATCAGTTAAATTTGAATGGACTGTTAAGAAGTTATCAGGAGATGCAGTATTTAAGATTCATTAGTTTGAAGATCTGTAAGCTTTGGATCTTTTACCCATCGAAGAATAAATAATCCTACCACGAAGAAAAATCCAATCGAAAAAATTGCAATGCGCTGACTACCTGTAAGAAAACTAACCAGACCAAAGGCCAGCGGGCCAACTACAGCCGAGCTCTTACCAAAGAATGAATAAAAACCGAAGAATTCAGTTTTCTTATCCTGGGGAGTGAGTTTCGTCATCAAACTTCTGCTTGTTGATTGGCTGGATCCCATTGCAGAGCCCGCTATTAAACCAACTATGTAAAAACCAGTTTTATCATAGACAGAATAAGCAAGAATAACCGTTATTAACCACAAAATTAAAGTGATAACCAGTGTATTTTTCTGTCCGATTGAATCTGCAATAATACCGAATACAACAGAACCAATAATAGCAGTGGTTTGTACAGTTAAGAAAAATTCTATTAGCTCTGTATTCGAAAATCCCAGCGTCGTGCTAGCATAAATCCCTGAGAAAAAAATTATAGTGTTTACACCTTCTATATAAAAGAAATACGCTAACAAAAAAACTGCGAGATTTTTATAGTTCTTCAAATTACTGATTGTTGACCAGACTCTTTGAAAACCTATTTTATAATAAGGTCCTGTCTTAATTATATTTTTTCGCTGATCATGAAGAAACAAGAATAGTGGGAGCGAGAATATTAAAAAGAAAAGTGCGGCAACAGGAAAAGTTTCTTTTATCATATCTGACTGAATAAACGGGAATATTATTCCCAGTGTAGCAAGAGAACCCAGGTAACCCATGCCGAAACCATAACCACTAACTCTTCCATAATTTTTCGGTACAGTAATCTCCGGCAGGAAAGCATCATAAAAAACTAATCCAGCTTCAAATCCGATATTAGCAACTATAAAAAGTACTAATCCGGCAAAAACCTGACCCGGACCTAGAAAATAAAGAGCGGAAGTACCAAAAATACAAATCAGTGTAAAAAATAAGAGAAACCTTTTCTTCCCGGTAGAATAATCCGCAATTGCACCGAGCACAGGTGAAATTAATGCAGTAATAACCATTGAAATGGAGGTTCCAAGACTCCAGTAAAGATCCCCAATGGGTTTGCCATCAGCAATCACTTCTTTAAAGTAAACTGCATATAAAAAAGTAACAACTACAATCGAAAAAGATGTATTGGCGAAATCGAAAAGTGTCCAGGTAAAGATCTTACTTTTATTACCGGTCAATTACTTTGCTTCCGGACTTTTGGAAATTGATTCTTCTACAAGTCCCCTTCCCTTTTTGTTCAGTCTTCCCGATTTTTTTTCATCGGATAAAATTGCATCGAGTATTCCGTTTATGAACTTAGCACTACCGGCTGTACTATATTCCTTGGATATCTCAATAGCTTCATTGATAGAAACTTTCGGCGGTATATCCGAAAAGTATAATAATTCACAAATGCCCATTCTTAAAAGTATTCTGTCTATTAAAGCTATCCTGTTCATTTCCCAGTTTGCGACACGTGTTTTTATCATTGAATCAAAATCTTCAACATGTTCCAAAACATTTTTTATAAGATCATTTGCAAAATCCCTATCAGATCCGGCTTCTATATCACTGAGAATTTCGTTTATCTGAAGTTGCAATGAATCTTTGTTCATTTCATTAGCAAATAAAACCTGCATCACTTTTTCTCTTACGATACGGCGTTTCGATTTATGTTTCATAAAATATCAAAAAAACAAACTTGATGATTATTATATCTAATCCAATTTAAAATTAATTAAAATGGTTACAAAGCAAAACTCCAAAAAACATTTAATACTATGCTTTCACGCAATTGACGATAAAGATTCTCCTGGAAATCCATACTGGTTTTTGCTGCAGCCACTTTTATCCTGGTTTTAAAAAATTCACTCACTTCCAAAACTCTCATCAAATGATAGGAATCTGAAACAACAATGATATCAGCTATATCACTTCTTTGTAATAAATTCCTTTTTATAAAATTCACCTGTTCTATTGTTGAAGTAGTAATTGTTTCATATTCAACGTTATTCATATCCATTCCCCTGCTCTTAGCATAATTATATGCTACTTCAGCTTCACTCATTTCTCCCGGGGCATTACTACCAGTAAGAATTATTTTTCCGCCATAACCATCATTGTACAATTTGATTGCCTCATCTACCCTGCTTGAAAGTGACGGGCTCGGCTTGTTATCAGACCAGACTGCAGCACCAAGAACAACAATAATGTTCTTTTTATTTTTTGAAAGTTTCCAGCAGGCTGAATTATACCCTTTTGTTTGTATGAATATAAATGTTACAAGTAAGAATAACATTAACAAAAATACTCCGTTAGCCAAGGATCTGAGAACTACATGTTTATTTGAATTGAACACTTTTAACCAGACGTACGAGATAAATGTAAAAAGCAAAAACTCATAAATAGTAAATAAAAATGCATCAAAGACTTTATCACCAGGCTGACCTACGATATAAAAACTGCTGCCAGGAAATCTTACTAAAGTAGATAAGAATGCAAGGCAAAGGGTTAAAGATGTAATTATTGTAAATATGATCAATGGTTTGATAGTTACTTTTTCTCTTTTAAGAGCCGTAACTATTCCTGAAATTAATATTACAGAAATAACCAGATTGAAAATATTTCCGAGATTGGCAAGGGAAAAATCTCTTAAAGATAAAGACTGATTTGAATACTTAATAAATAGAAGAAATATTAATTGTACTACAACAAATGAGGCAATAATAAAGGCACTTTTCTTTTGGCTAACTTTCATCATTGTACCTAGAACAACACCTTAACCCGGTATTCCCACAAAATTGAATTCTTTGATATTCTAAATTTAATTGAAGATTAAATATACTAAAAACCAGTTTGATTTATATATTTCTTAAAGCAAGTTTAGTACTTAAGTTTCTATTATTCTGCACTAAAAATCATCGAATATTATTTCTTCCTTCTTAGATGATCCCTGGAAAATTTTCGTAGAACATTTACCACATCGTCAAGAGTTGAATAAAATGTTGGAACTATAACCAGGGTAAGCACTGTTGCGAATGCCAGGCCGAAAATAACGGCAATACCCATGGATTTCCAGAACTCTGCACTTTGTCCGGAAGTACTAAAAGAAAATGTGTTTATATCGAATCCGAATCCAAATGTTAAAGGAATTAAACCAAGAATAGTTGTTATTGCAGTTAAAGTAACAGGACGAAATCTTCTTAATCCTGCCCTGATTATTGCTTCACGTCTGTCAAATCCGCGTTTTCTCAAAACATTTATGTAATCGATCAAAACAATGTTGTTGTTAACAACCACACCCGCAAGACTTATAACACCTATGCCAGTCATAATTATACCAAAAGCCATCTGATAAACAATTAATCCTAGGAAAACCCCAATAAGAGAAATAACAACAGCACTCATTATTATTAATGGCTGACTCAAAGAATTAAACTGAATAACAAGTATAAGGAATATTAATAAAACCGCTATTCCAAATGCTTTAATTAAGAATGCACTTGCTTTAGCTTGTTCTTTGTTTTGTCCCGTGTAGTCCAGATAATATCCTTTGGGAAGCTGAAAATCTGCTAACTTTTGTTTTACGTTATCCAGAACATCGTTTGCATTAAAATCTTCGCCGGCATTTGCAGAAACAGTTATTACTCTTTTTAAATCTTTTCTACGAATGGCTCCCGGACCTTTTGCACGTGTAATGCCAGCTATGCTAATTAAAGGAACTGATAACGTGTTTCCTTTTTTATCGTTGTAAATAATATCTAGATCCTGAAGTGAGGTTAAACTCGACCTCTGATCTTTTTTTAGTCTTACGGTGATATCATATTCGTCTTCACCAACTCGGTATTTAGAGGCGGTTGTACCGTTTATTGCAGTTCTTATAGCATTAGCAATTAATCTTGTGTTCATACCGTATAAAGCTGCTTTTTCCCTATCGATTTTAATTCTGAATTCTGGTTTTCCTACATCAAAATCATCTTTAAGATCTACAACACCCGGAACATCTTTGATTTTTTCTTTTACACTCGAGGCGAGATTACCAAGTATTGAGTAATCATCCCCTGTGATTTCAATATTTATCGCCTGCCCGACCGGCGGACCCATTTCCTGCTGCTGAACAAGCACATCTGCACCAGCAGTTTTAACTACTAACTTCCTTATTTGCTCTGTAGTGACAAGAGAAGACTGCTCCCTCTTCTCATAATCCACATATTGAATAGTTATTGTACTTTTATTAGGTGTCGATGAGCCTCCGTCAAAAGGATTATTCGACGCACCAACAACAGCAACTACATCTTTTATATCTTTTGAATTAAACTTCTTGAGTTTCTTTTCAATTTCACCAACGATTTTATTCGACATGTCCAGACTTGTACCGCTAGGTGCTTCAAGGGAAACAAAAATTCTTGGCGGCTGAGTTTTGGGGAAGAATTCTACTCCATGATCAAACAAAGCGTAAATTTGTGTAATGCTGAACAACATAAGTATAGTTCCCCACAATACCTTCAG
The DNA here is from genome assembly GCA_022340715.1 of bacterium BMS3Abin03. Lineage (GTDB taxonomy): Bacteria > Bacteroidota > Ignavibacteria > Ignavibacteriales > Ignavibacteriaceae > BMS3ABIN03. The sequence goes on from JAJDNK010000075.1 coordinate 37,247, forward strand.
TTTGCTGTTTGTGAAAAGATAAACTATCATCACTCCAAGAATGATCGAGATAACAACAGCTATTATAGATGGTAAAATCTCTGATAATCCAATCGAAACAACGAAGAACAGAAAAGCTGCTAAGATACCCAGCTTGTTTCTGGTGTTTACTTTCTGATCAGAAGATCGGACAGGTCCAAGTGAGGTAACAAGGATTTTCCTGTAGTACTTTAAAACTAAAGGCAGCATTTCATCTACAAAGAAATGTGTAATCCTGTTAAATGGTTGAAGTAATTTCTGAAAAAATGTTTCAGGTTTCTGGTCGGGATGTTCAAGCTTCATCATTACTGAAGCAAAAACAGGATTGATAACTAATGCCACAAACAAAGAAGAAAGCAAAGTGGTTATCAGAACTAATGGAATATACATCATAAAATCGCCCACAACACCGGGCCAGAAAAGCATCGGGAAAAATCCCGCAACTGTTGTCATCGTAGAAGTGAAAACAGGCCAGCCAACTTCTGCAGTTCCCAGTTTTGCAGCTTCAACGAGCGAATGTCCTTCTTCAAGGAATTTGTAAATATTTTCGATAATTACGATTGCATTATCGACCAGCATTCCTAATGCAAGTATCAAAGAAAATAGAACAACCATGTTTAGCGTTACATCGATTGCCTGAAGAATGAAAAACGACATCAGCATACTTAAGGGGATGGCAATCGCAACAAAAAAAGCATTCCTTATTCCAAGGAAAAAGAATAGCACAACAACAACCAGAACCAAACCGGAAAAAATATTGTTCTCAAGTTCATCAACTATTCTTTTAATGTCTTTTGATTGATCGGTAGTAATATACATTTTCAGATCTGAAGGTAGTTCCTGCCTCCTTTGTTCTAACAGTTCTTTCACCTTGTCTGAAATCTGAATAATATTTTCTCCAACCCTTTTTGAGACATCTATCGAAACTGCATTTTCTCCATTCAGGCGTGCGTAGGTAGTTCTGTCTTTAAATCCGTAACTGACTTTTGCCAGATCTTTAACATAAATCGGTGCCCCGTTTTTAAGTTTGACTATTATGTCATCTATTGAGTATGGTTCCTTAAACTCACCCGGAATTCTAACCATAAAACTCGAATTGTTTACGTCAATAGAACCACCCGGGATTGTTCTGTTTTCATCGGATATAGCAGCTATGATATCATCGAAACGAACGTTATAATGACTAAGTTTATTAACATCCACATCTACGTGTACTTCCCGCTCAAGACCGCCGTTTATTTTAACGCTTAGAATACCCTCAATCTTTTCAATATCATCTTTAAGATCTTCTGCAACATCTTTTAGTTTTGATAAGCTGTAGGGACCCGCAATATTAATTGTAAGAATTGGAAATTCCGAAAAATTAATTTCAACTATGTTCGGTTTATCAACATCTGGTGGGAGATCAGGCTCGGCCTTGTTAACTTTGTCGCGCACTTTTTGTACTGCCTGATCAATATCATACCCACTTTCAAATTCAACTCTTATTAAAGAATATCCTTCAAAAGATGAAGAAGTAATTTCTTTTACTTCACTGATAGCATTTATTTCTTTTTCTATCTTCTGAGTGATAAGCGTTTCAATATCTTCGGGTGAAACACCAAAATACGGTGTGGATACAATTACTAGAGGGATTGAAATGTCCGGTGACGATTCTCTCGGCAAAGTGAGATATGCTGTAATACCGAGTATAATAATAATGAAAACGAGTATAAAAACGCTTGTGCGGTTATCAATTGCTACATCAGTTATCTTCATAATATTCCCCTACTCAAGTACTGTTACTTTTTCATCATTGATCAAATTTTGAAAACCAACCGTAATTAGATTTTCACCCTCTTTTACACCACTTTTAATGGCAATCTCATTCTCCGATCTGCTGATTATATCAACGATCCGCATCTGGGCTTTACCATCTTTTTCTACAAACAGTGCAGGACCGAGATCTGTTTCTGTAACTGTTTCTGCAGGTACAACAAAAACACTATCATAATCTTTTCTTTCAATATAAAGCTTTGCACTTAATTCAGGTTTTATCATTTTGTTACTGTTTTCAAGTATTACTTCTACCGGAAAAGTTCTGTTATCGGTAGAGATCGTTTGCCCAACATAGGAGATTTCAGATGTATACTTTGCATCGTTCAAATCTTTAAAAACGACATTGACTTTTGTTTCCGGCTTAACATCATTCACATAATTTTCAGGTACGCCGGCTTCTATTTTTATTTTGTTCAGACTAACCATAGAAACAATCGGAGCACCGGGTAGAACCGTTTCTCCAATTTCGGCATATTTCATATCAACTGTTCCCGAAAACGGAGCTTTGATAAATGTTCGTTCATAACGTGCCTTTATCAATTCATAATTTGCCTTTGCTGCATCACGTTCAAATTTTGAATTTAGATAAGTAAGCTCGCTTGTAACTTTTTCTTTGTAGACTTTTTCCTGTCTTACATAAGTGCTTTCCGCTTTTTCGTATTGAGCATAAGCAGCATCAAGATTGGCTTTCAAAACTTCGTTATCGATAATCAGGACAACTTCACCTTTTTTGACAAAAGAACCTTTATCTTTTACAAAGGTCTTGATCTTACCGCCTTCATCCGAAGATAAATTAGCTTCGTGCAATGCTTTTGCAACTCCAAGTACAAAAATGTTATCTGTAAAAGATTGTGGATGAAGTTCTTTCGTTTTAACATAAACAGTTGGTTCAGAGGATTCCTGATTATCTTTCTTATCTTCGTCCGAAGAATTACCGCATCCTGTGAGCAGGAATATGGACACAAGTGTTAATGTTAATATTAATCTGAAAACTATTTGTTTCTTCATTCTTATCCCTCTTTATAGTTATTCGGATTTTTCATTTACTTCTGAAGAGAGTAATGCTTCAAGCTGTGAATGCAGATCGTAGTAATTATAAATCGCTTCAAGGTAATTTACTTTTGCCTGAGTATAAGCAACCAAAGCATCTATGTTTTCTAACTGAGTTCCAAGTCCGTTATTATATCGTTTAATTGAAATATCATAACCAAGCTTTGCCTGTTTTATTGTTGCAGCATATGCGCTGATCCTGTTTTTAGCTTCTTCGATTTTCAATAAAATATCGTCTAATTGATTATTTAATTGCCGATTGGTTTTAACCAGGTTTTCCTGCGATTTCTTTAGATCAATTTCAGCTTGCTGTACCCTCGAAGTTGTTTGCCACCCGTCAAAGATCGGCACTTTTAAATTGAGCCCAACATAAACTGAATTTTTATAACGCCAGTTATTAAACGATTTCGGATCATTTTCCTGAGCAGTAGATTGCCAGTTTCCTGATAAATATAATTCGGGATAATTCTTTGAGAATTGATATGAAACATTTTTATCCTGTAATTCCACCTGGAGTCTTAATTGCTGCAAAGTAAAATTTTTCTTATCAAGTATTCTGGCTGAAGTCTGGTAATCCTCGACCGGAAGTTCAGTATATGTAAGTGAATCATTTACAACAAATTTTTTATCCAGATCCAAACCAACAATTAACCTTAAAGCATTTTCAGCCAACTTAATTGCATTCTTAGCTTGTTCAAGTTGCGGCAGAATATTCTGTACCTGAACCTGTGCTCTTATTAAATCATATTCCGGTGCCAAACCTGCATCGAACAATGCCTGAGTATTTTTAAGATTATCTTTTGCGGCCTGTAATGTTACCTGTGATAATTTTGAAAATTCCTGCGAATATAAATATCCGTAATAAGCCCTTTTTACATCCCTTATTAAATTAGCTTTAGATGAATAATAGCCATTCTCAGCAATCTCAGCATAAACCTTCGAGATTCTTGTAGCGTAAAAAACGGCTCCGGTAAAAAGCGGTTGTTCAAGTGTTGCACCAACAGTCATTGTGTTTTCAGTTCCCTGTGGAAATGAACCACTGAAAACCGGTGTTTCAATAATTACAACTCCTCGCTTAAGTGCTCTTCTGTAATTGATTTCCCCTTTTATAGTGGGTAGAACAGCTGATCCGAATGCTTCCGTAATCTGCTCTTCGGCTTTCTGATAATCGAGTTCTGCAATTTTCAAATCATGATTATATTGAATTGCTAAGTCTATGCATTTTTCCAGATTCAGATTCAACGTATCCTGCCCAAAGCTAAACGGCAAACATCCGACCAATATTATTACAAATAACTTTTTCAAATTTTTTTCCTACATTTTTTTATAAAACTCAATAAAAAATCTGTCCTGTGTTAATCCCGAACAGCAAAAAGAAATTATAAATCTTTTAAGTTTCAAAATTATCATCCCGCTTTTATTTAAATCATATTTGGGTTTAAGAAACAAATATCCGGTAAAGTTTATTAAATTTTTTACTTTATGATGTTAAATAATTGTTTTTTCTTTTCGATGAAGATGGGACACGCAGACAAAAAAAGAAAAAACCAATTATTGAGGGTCAAAACTATTCTATCACACATAGAATTCAAAGCAAAACCGTGTGATTTGAAAGCCTACGTGATTGAAATCACCGTAGCTTATTTAAAACAAAAAAGGCGTCATAAAGACGCCTTATAAAATTAATGTTATAAAACTATTGAAGCTTAAATATTATCGGTATAGATACCTGTACTTTAACAGGCTTACCTCTTTGCTTTCCTGGTTTGAACTTAGTTTTTAACACTGCATCGAGTGCAGCTTCATCACAACCGGCACCAATACCTTTAATAACCTGGGCTTTTGTAACCTTACCTGATTCATCAACAAATGCAAGTACGTAAACTTTTCCTTCAACACCTGCTCTCTTTGCAATTTCAGGATATATAATTTTATCCTGTATACCCTTTATACCACCGATAGGTTCAGGCATTTCTTCAACAGCCACAAAGTAAGTAGGTTCTTCTTCAACCTTCTCCTCTTTTGGCGGCGGAGGCGGTGCTTCCATATTAGCATTTAAATCAATTTCAGTATCTTCGATTTCAATATCTTCCAGTACGTCTTCAGATGGAGCTTCTATCGGTATAGGTGGTTTTGGTGGAGGTGGAGGTCTGTTCTCCTGCTTTGTTTGCTGAATATCTTCAACTGTAAACAATTCCTGCGGTCCCTCAAGCACAACTTCCTTTTCCTGCAGATTCGGGAAAAACTTGAATGCAACTATCATTACAGCTAAAGCAATAATAATGCAGATTTCAAGCGTTGTTTTGTATTTAGCCCTGAGATCCGCAATTGGGTTTTTAAGATTCATTTTTGCACTCCGGTTAAATGAGCGATCAAAAGTTAATAAATGAAAAACGCTTTGTCAATTTAGTTTACAGGTCTTTTTACTACCGGAAAAGCGTTTAGTTCCCATATCTTCCCTATTATAAAGATGAAATTCACCGAAAAATGTTTCCGGCAATATCAAATTTTTAACATCTCCGGTTTATATTTGAATTTTTTCAAAAGATATCTGATCAGCATTATACCTAAAAAGGCTCCTATTGCATCGGCTGTCCAATCAAGAATATCGCATTGCCTGCCCGGAACTATCAATTGATGAAGCTCATCAACTGAACCGTAAAAACTAGAGACTAAAAAAGCTAATATTAAAAAATACTTTTTTAACCATGAATACCTGTTTTGATAAAGAAACACCAAACTTAAAAATATAGTAAGAATAAAATATGCTGAAAGATGCTCAATTTTATCGCTTACTCCTGTTGCCGGTAAAGATTCTGCAGGAATTGAAGTAGCAATAAATAATGCAAGCCAGTATATAATTAAAGGAACATATATCAGGTATTTTTTTCTTTTTTCAATATAATCAAACAAATGACTTCCTCAGAAAATTAATCGTATTCGGAATGTAATTCATAATGTCGCTTGCTATCAGGGAGTACTCCGTTTTTTCACTTAGCAGTAAATCTGCAG
>JAJDNK010000104.1 GCA_022340715.1 bacterium BMS3Abin03
TTTCGTTCCTTTTTGAACCGCAGTGAATGAAGTCAGTTCAACCGGGATATTGTTTTCATCCATAGTTAATGCTTTAATACATAAATTTGCTGTATTAACATTATTAGTCGGTCCACCCGGGTCTTCGTAATAGTACATATCCTGCCACTGAGCTCCATCCCAGTAAAAACTTTCATTTGGATTTGAACTGGATTCAACTATCGTCTCATAAGGATTATCAACTAGCAGTACCGGTACTTCAGAAGTTCTGTCAAACGGTTGCCCCCCTCTTGAAAGATAAAGATAGACGTAAAAATCATTTCCAGCTTGAAGGAAAATTGGATTTGAAAGATCAATTGTGTGGAAACCGGTAAATTGCTCATATCCGGATTGAGAGAGTAATTCATCTTGAAGCTGACCGCTTTGAAATGTGTCGTAAATTTTTATTGTGTAATCGACACTGTCTGCAGCGCTGAAGAAACTTACAGACTTTAAGTATTCATTTGACCCGGTTGTAAATGAATTAAATCCTTCATCACAATCTGTTTTAGTTGCCCGCCATCCATGATAATCGTGATAGTAAATGTGATCGTATTGCTGAGGCTCGACATCTTTGAACGTGATCGCTCCCATCTCGGGATGGTGACCACAATGCTTATCATAATAAGATATCCAGAAATAACCATTTAGTCCCCAGCCAGCTCCCCAACTATTTTTTACTATCCAGGCGCCCGGGAGTGGTGCCTGAGTAACTTTGTTGTCATCCCATCCGACTATAGAAACTGCATGATTCGGATCAAGAGGTGAGCTTGGCGGTTGGTAATGAATATAATTTTGCATAAAGGAACCGTCGTAGCACATACATGTTCCCATTACACCGTAAGTCATTATCATTTCTTTAAGAGTATTTATGTTGCTCAGGTCTTCATAGGCATTTAACCAATAAATATCTCTAGGGTAGTAATAATGCCAGCTTGTGTCTGATCTTGCCGGAGGATTATTATAAGATTGTCCGTCAATATCCCGAACAGCTCCCTCTCCTCTCGATAAGTAAGCGGATGCTACTCTGTAATCACCACCTTGGTGAACTGTTAATCCCGCTCCACCAGGATCGTCATCATTGTTATAAGTATTAAATCCATTCCACCAATCCAGGTGATATTCAGCAAGATTTGGTTCTCCGGTTTCACCATTGTTTGCCCAAGCGCCTGTCATTAGAAGATTACCCTCTATTGCTGCCATTGTACCATGAGTCCAGCATGTTCCCCCCTGCTGAGATTTAACGGATGTTACATAATTAACACCGCCTACATCCCTTAAATCAAAAGTAGGAGGAGGGTTCTGAGCAAAGTTTGATGAAAACAGAATCAATAAAAACAGACAAATATAAAATGGAATAAATTTTTTCATTTTATCCTCCGGATTTTATTAAGAAATAATTAATTATAAGATTTTGAAAGGTTTTGATATAGTTGTAGATTTCCGAAATAGCAGAACCAGAAAGGCGTGATTTGGAAAGTGATTCTGTTAGCAATGAACTTACATTCACATCCGGTCTATAGAACTCAAAATTTGCCAATCCCCTAACCTTGCGTATTAATATTATCAGTTTAAATTTACTCAATTCTGTATTAAAAAAACATTAATAAAAAATCATATATCCGGGCTACACAATAAAGATGTGCTATTTTGAATTCAAAAACTTCCGCTATAGTTTTAACTAGTTCTTTCAAATGTTTACGGTGATCCCATCCTGATTTGTCGGGACAAGGGAAATTATAGGGAAGTCCGGTGCCTCCGCTTTGCGGAAAATTCCGGCGCTGTCGCGCAACTGTGAAGTAATGTATAATTAATAATGAAATCAATTTTACATTCTTAATTCTAAATTATACATTAAAGAAGCCAGGAGACCTGCCGTAAGCAAACTTAATCAACCTTCGCGAGAATAAACCATTCTGGTTTATTAAGAGGTTAGTTTAACGATCAACTTCAATTCATCAATCGTTTACTTTCAACTTTTAACCCGCGAAGTTACTTGTATTTTTAAAGGAGTAACTTCTATGGTAAAAATAAAATTCTTCTTTCTATTCGCTGTTTTTCTTTATCTGCCGTTTTCATTTGCACAAACCGGTATAGTGCAAAAAACAGACACAACTGGTTTTTACCGGTTGACAGATGTGGTTATATCTGCTACCAGAAACTATTCCAATACTTTAGAGCTGGCCAATTCAATTTCTATTATAGATTCTGCAGAAATTCGAAATAAAAATTCGCTCAATACTTTTGATGTTTTAAAAAATGAATATGGACTCAGCTTTGCACAGCAGGGAAACAAAGCAGGTGTAGCTAACGTTTTTATCCGGGGAGGTAATTCTTCTTCGGCTTTAGTTCTTATAGATGGTGTTGAAGTAAATATGCCAAACGATCCCTCAAACTTCTACAATTTCTTTGCTCTGACAGATGATAACATTAGCAGAATTGAAGTGTTGAGAGGACCACAAAGTACTCTTTACGGTTCAGATGCACTTGCAGGAGTTATAAATATTATTACTACTAAAGGTACCGGTAAACCCTCATTTAATGTTTCTGCAGAAGGAGGCAGCTATAACACATATAAAGGTATCGCCTCTTCACTTGGTGCTATTGGCAAATTAAATTACTCGGTTGCTCTAAGCAGAATTAAAAGTGATGGCTTTTCATCTGCATCTGTAAAGTACGGAAATACCGAAAAAGATGGTTATCAAATAGATAATGTTAACAGTTTGCTTGGGTACAATTTTTCTAAAAACCTTGAAACGAATATCTTTTTAAGATATAATAAATCTTTCTCTGATCTTGATCAGTCATTTGGTTCGCCTGAATTTTGGGACGATCCAACATACGTTTTTAATCAGGAAGAGTTTTTTGTCAGAGGTCAGAGCAAACTAAAACTGCTGAGTGATAAATGGAATCAGAGATTTGGTTTAACATTTTTCAGAAATGTTAGAAAATATTCATACGATACTTCAGCAGCAAGCATCTATTATTCTAATAGTCTCTATGACGGAAGAAAGTACAAAGCCGATTGGCAGAATGACATTCAGGTTATGGACAATAATCTTATTATTACAGGAATTGAATTCGAAGTTGAAGAATCCGCTTCGGAATATTATGCATACTCGTTCTTGAGTCCCCCGGATATTGCTAGTGTTTTTCCAAAGAAAAGTGCCAACACGCTTGGAATTTTTCTAGAGGATCAGGCGAAGCTTAATGAATCATTATTTGCTACAATTGGTTTAAGATATGATCATCACAACAGGTTTGGTTCAGTTGTTACATACAGAATTGCCCCTGCTTATATTTTTTGGACAACAGGTACAAAATTAAAAGCTACAATTGGCTCCGGTTTCAAAGCACCATCATTATTTTATCTGTATGATCCTGTCTATGGTAACGAAAATCTTTCACCTGAAAAAAGTCTTGGCTGGGATGCCGGCGTTGAACAATTTTTTGGAAGAGAAGGATTTTCAATTGGAGCTACATATTTCCAAAATTATTTTAACAATATGTTCGGATATGATCCGATTACATTTAAAACTATTAATGTGGATAAGGCTGAGACTAATGGAGTAGAAATTTTTGCAAAAGCAAATTTATTTCATACGCTTGATATTAAAACCAACTACACATATACGAATGCAATAAATAAAAGTGAGAACTCCACCGACTATAATAAAAGATTATTTAGAATTCCAGAACATAAAGCAGGATTATTTATCAGTTATTCATTTACTGATGTTACAAATGCTAACATTGAATTAATTTATGTTGGAAATCGGGAAGAACCGGATTTTGTGAATTATGGTTCAAGAATAATTGTACCCGATTATTTTTTAATAAATTTTGCTGCACATTACGACGTGTTTTCATTCCTTAGATTAAAAATCAGGATAGAGAATTTACTGGATAAACAGTATGAAGATGTATATGGCTATGGTACTGCAGGATTTTCT
>JAJDNK010000116.1 GCA_022340715.1 bacterium BMS3Abin03
CGATTCCCACATCGCTGCTTCGGTGGTTACTCCTTTTTCTATCTTAAGCGATTTTCCTAATGATATATACTCATCGCTTGCCCACGTTAAGGTTGATCCTCCCGGTTCTGATGCCTTGTTCCAGTACGATGGTTCAGTCTGCTCAAAACTCCCAATCTCGTTTATCCCTGCCCCCTGCGCCAGCAAAGAAATTTGAAATGAAATGATAAATAGTGTTCCCATCCACCATTTAAGCATTTTTATGTAGCTTAACATAACACCTCCTATAAGTGATTGATATTGTATTTTATTTGTACATACACATGAATGAATGTTTAATAATTAATTGTTCGGTATTACCATGTATTTAACAATTGAATCATTTCGTAATCCAGTAAAAAGCGTTTCTAATTCCCTGGTTTCAAGTGGAATTAAATTAGGATTAAAATGTTCAACTGATATTTTTTCTGAAACAAGTAAATCAACTGCAGATTGAAATGTAAATGGATTTAGTAAAGAGGTTTTTATGGTAACTTCATTTTGAAATAGTGATTGAAGATAGATTGATAATTTGGAAGTAATATCGGTTAAACCGAAAATAACAATTGTTCCACCCTTCCTCACAAACTTAAATGCACTAGCTACTGCACTTTCTTTTCCTACACATTCAATAACTATATCAGCACCGCCATCAGTAACTTCAGCTACTTTTGAAATTAACTCATTATCAGATGAATCAAATACGAAATCCGCTTTAAGTTTAAATGCTATATTTCTTTTTTCAAACGAAGGTTCAACTAGAATAGTTTTGGAAGCTCCATGTAATTTAGATAGTTGAAGCATCATCAAACCGATAGTACCACCGCCAATAATTATTACCTGATCGCCCACATTTATTGAAGCTTGATTAATACCATGAATACAGCAAGATAAGGGTTCACAAAAAGTTGCCGTGCTCAATGAAAAATCTTTTGGTAAAAGATAAGCCTGTTGTACAGGGACAATGGAAAATTCAGCAAGCCCACCATTACGTGTTACACCAAGAGCTTGAAGATTCTTACATAAATTAATTTTTCCCTTTTTACATAATTCACAATACCCGCAATGAATATTTGGATTAATCGCTACTCTATCCTTTACTGAAAATCCTAATTCTTCAGAGCCGGTTTCAATTATTTCCCCCGAATATTCATGCCCAATGACTACGGGTGGTTTGGAAGGTGATTCCCCCTGATAAATATGGAAATCCGTACCGCATATTCCGCAGGAATGAACTTTTACAAGAATTTCATTTCGTTCAAGTTTCCGTAATGGATATTCTTCTACTTCTAACCGCTTCGGCGATTTAAACACTCCTGCGAGCATACTAAGCCTTAATTAGTATCAATTTATACTTTTGGTCGAGCCTCTTACTTTAAGTTCAACGGGTATAACAATTTTTTTGGCAGTTCCGTTACTACTTTTTATCATAGTTAATAGTAATTGAACGGCTTCTATACCCATTTCCAGTTTTGGTACTTTCACAGTCGTTAACGGCGGATCTATTAATAAATCCGCTTCTACATCATCAAAGCCAACAACAGAAACATCATCCGGAATTTTATGATTATTATCTTTTAAATATTGCATTACACCAAAAGCTGTCGCATCATTGGCAGCAAAAATTGCTGTAATGTTTTTTTGCAACTCGAATAATTTTTTAGCAGAGTTATATCCGTTCTGCCGAGACAAAAATTCATCGTTAGTCATAACTAGCTCACCATCACTATTCAAATGTGCTCTCTCAAGAGCAAGCTTATAACCACGTAATCTTTCTGTAATGCTTGGATGAGATATTTCCCCGCCCACAAATGCTATATTCTTATGACCATTCTGAATTAAATGATCTGTGGCTAAGAGTCCGCCTTTTAGATTATCAGTTATAACATTAGGATAATCACCAATTACAGGAGAAAAGTCTATAAAAACAACAGGGATTTTATACCTGGAAATTGACTCAGTTAATGCGTCCGGTACTTTACCCGCAACAATAATCCCATCTACATTCCTTTCAGAGATGAATCTTGGAAGTGCATCGCCTTTTTTATATGAAGATGAAATAGTAGCAAGTAAAACATAATGATCGATTGCCCTGGCTTCAAATTCAGTTCCAAGAAAAATTCTTGTATAGAAAGGTTCGGTGTGCAGAAAATGTTCTTCGGTTAAAATAAATCCTATGTTACCTGTCTTACGTGAAACTAATCTTCTGGCAGATCTGGAAGGTAGGTAGTTTAACTTTTTTATCGCTTTTAAAACTTTTTTTCGTGTCTCTTGTGAGATACGTCCGTGATTATTTACTACAAGAGAAACTGTAGCAATTGATACTTTTGCTTCTTCTGCTACATCTTTTATTGTTGCGCACATAATCTCAGTTAAACGTTTAACTGATATTAACACATTTTCCTCATAGTGTCAAGAAAAAAATCATATTTCGAAATTTTTTCTTAAAAAGCCCTATATATTCAATAGAAGCCTGATTTTCTTCTTGCTTACAATTGAGAAATAGTGAAAAATGCTTAAACGTTTAACTATTTTGAAGAAAATTTTAATTAAAAACCGTTATTGGCACTATTTAAGTTGGAAATTTCTTACTTGGAATTTAACTCGGAATGTAGTTCGAAATAAGTAATATTATTCTAAGTTTGATTTTATTTTGACTAAAAAGAATTCCGAATTGTCAAAACATCAGGATATATAAATAAAATACTATTCCTTAATAAAATCTACTTCAAACGGATTAGTAATTATACCAACAAATTCCCCATCATCAGAAAAATTACGACATGCCATCATACGCCATTTACCATCTTTAGATTGAATCATTCTTCCATTATAAAATGTGCCTATTTTATCTCCCATAATAAAATGATCAGTAACATATTTAAACGGGCCCAAAGCGTGATCGGCTACCATATAATGTGTGCCAGTTACGGCTTCCAGTTTAGTACGTTCCAATCTCTGACGGGAATGATTTACCGCGTATGTATTAAATATCAGATAGTATTTATTTTTAACATGAATCAGTTGCGGAATTTCAAGTTGACCAAATTCTCCCGGCTCTGTTACCGGAGCTTTGATATTCCAATTAATCAAATCCATTGATTCAGCATGAGCAATAACCCCTCTTTCATTCAGCGGACCATAATTTACTCTTCCTGTAATAAAAGCATGAAATGATCCATTGAATTTGAAAACCCAGGGATCCCGCCAAGCCTGA
>JAJDNK010000150.1 GCA_022340715.1 bacterium BMS3Abin03
CAAAAATGGGGAGCATATATCGATTCGCTTACAATTGATATCTGGGGACAGACACCCGGAATCCCTTCTGTTTCATCCTGGAATTACGAAATTCAGAAGCTGAGAACATTTGCTTCATTACGGGGAGATTATGCCAGTGAGTATCTCAGCAGTAGATTTGGTCTTTCCGGAAGAGCCAACCTGCTTCTTTCAACAAATACTCAAAATGAGGGTAAAATTACTGTTAACGATTTCTTTCAAACACTAGGTGAAGATATTCAATACTTTAAAGATGTTCCTATTACATTAAAAGCATATCCACCACCCGGATATATTTTCAAACAATGGACAGATATTACAAATTCAAACATCATAAGCACTGATTCTATAATAAGTTATACTCTTACAGCCGATGTGGATATTTTGGCAGAGTTCGAACCGATTAATATTAATAATGTACCGAATAATATTAATCATTCAGTTACATTAACTAAAGCAAATTCACCTTACTTCGTTCAAAATGATGTAATAATAGAAACTGCTGGTACCCTCACAGTTGAACCCGGTGTTGAAATATATTTCTCTTCAGGAAAAAGTATTTATGTTTATGGAAAACTTTTAATGCAGGGAACGAAGGATGATTCAATTACTCTAACATCCTATTATCCTTTTGAAAAATGGGGAGCACTATGTTTTAATAATGCAAACGGTACTTCTGAATTAAATTATGTAAAAATTTCAAATGCAACAAATGGTAACGATACGATTATTTTCTTCGCCTCCGTTTCAAGTTATAATTCGACTGTAAATCTTTCCAATGTTCACTTTGAAAATGTTAAGTTTCCTGTATCCTCACAATTAAGTAATATGACAATTGATGCATGTAAATTTGAAAAGATTAACATTATCGGTGATTATATAAATTGTAATAGTGGTAATCTCATAGTTACTAATTCAATTTTTTATGGGAATAAGCTTTCAGATATGGATGCAATTGACATTGGATTTATGATTGGAACTACACGGATAAATAATAACACCTTTATAGATTTTACTGGTAATAATAGTGATGGAATTGATCTTGGTGATGCATCAATAAATGTTGAGATCAAAAATAATATAATCCTTAACTGTGGTGATAAAGGTATTTCTATCGGCCAGGGATCGAGGGCAAGGTTGGAAAGAAATGCAATAGCGGGCTGTAATCTTGGCGTTGGTATTAAGGATAGTCTTTCATATGCAGATATTCAAAATTGTACTTTTTATTCAAATAATATTGGTGTTGATTGTTTCCAGAAAACTGAAGACAAAGGCGGAGGGAGAGCTGATGTATTGAATTCAATTTTTGCTGATTCGAAAGAATCATCTTACTCTGTTGATAATTTTTCATCCATTAATATCAATTATTCAATATCAAACACTGATCTTCTCCCTGGTCAGCAAAATATAATTGCTGAACCTTTAATGATAAATCCTGACGGATCAAATTTTCACCTGCAAACCGGTTCTTCCTGTATAAATATGGGTGATCCGTCGTCACCATTGGATGAAGATGGTTCTCGTGCAGATATCGGTGCATTTATGTATGCTGGTACAGCATCGCCGAGTATTGTAATAAATGAAATAAATTACAATTCAGCTGCAGACTTCGATTCTGAAGATTGGATAGAACTTTACAATAGATCAGGAAATGCAATTGATATTTCAAACTGGGTTTTTATGGATGAGAACAGAACACCTTCTTATGTTATTACACCGGGAACTAATTTACAAAGTGATGAATATTTGGTTCTTGCAAGAGATCTAACGATGTTTCAAACAAGATATCCTGATGTCGTTAACATAATGGGACCTATGAATTCAGGATTAAACGGAGGAGGAGAAATAATATTTCTTTATAATTCTGAAGGAAAGCTTGTGGATTCACTGACCTATGATGATAATTTACCCTGGCCTGTTGAAGCGGATGGTAATGGTTCATCTCTTGAACTTAAAAATCCGGCTTTAGATAATTCTAAGGCAAAATACTGGAGTGCATCTATTGGTCACGGAACACCGGGAAAAATAAATTCTACTTATATAGTTGGCGTAAAGGATGAAAACAATAACTCGTCACCAAGTGCATTTTCATTATTACAGAATTTTCCAAATCCATTTAATCCGGTTACAAATGTTAAGTTTGAAATACCTGAGCAGAGTATAGTTCATTTAACGGTTTATAATATTTTAGGTAAGCAGGTAGATGAAATTGTGAATAAGGAATTTTCACCGGGCATTTATTCTTTTAAATGGGATGGAAGTAATTTTTCGAGTGGAGTTTATTTACTGCAAATGGATGCTCATTCCATAACAACTGGAAAGAGTTTCAACTCGGTTAAAAAGCTTATCTTGTTAAAGTAACAAAAACCTTTAACTAATCTAACTCAGATAAAAAATCTCCAATTATTTTTGTTAATTGATCAAATTCAATTAAGAAGGCATCATGCCCATGAATTGAATCAATGGATTTATATTTTGCTCCCGGTATATTTTTAGCAATTTCCTTCTGCTCACTTTCCGGGTATAGAACATCGGTTGAAATACCAATACAGAGTGTTTTTGCTTTTATTCTTCCTAATGAACTCTCAACGCTCTCTCTTCCACGCGATACATCATGAATATCCATAGCATAAGTTATATATAAATAAGTATTTGCGTCGAATCTATCGACTAATTTCTTCCCCTGGTAAGAAAGGTAGCTTTCAACCTGGAACTTTTCATTTTTATTAAAATTGTTTGAACCATTGCTAATCGTATCTCTGCCAAACTTTGCATTAAATGAAACATCACTCCTGTATGTTATCATTGCTATTTTTCTAGCAAGAGCTAATCCTTTAGAGGGCTGCTCCGTATAATTTCCGTTATTCCAGTTAACATCGTTTTTGATTGCATCGCGAGCTATCTTGTTCAATGAAATAGACCAGGGAGAATGTTTAGCAGCGGTTGCAATTGGAATTATCGATTCTACAAAATCCGGGTAAAGCAAAGCCCACTCAAGTACCTGCATTCCTCCAAGTGATCCACCTGAAATAGTCTTAAGCTTTTTCACCCCAAGATTCTGTAACAATTCGTATTGTACGTGAACCATATCTCTTACGGTAACAAAAGGAAAATCAAGATTATATGGTTTGCCTGTTTCGGGATTTATACTTGTTGGTCCGGTTGTACCATAACATCCAGAAAGAAAATTAGAACAAACAATGAAATACTTATTAGTATCAAAAACTTTTCCTTCACCAATTAATTGATCCCACCAGCCTTTTCTGCCAAGCAGCATTTTATTGTGCTTATAAAGAAACTCATAATTCTTTACGTTCCCGACCTCTTCTTCGGTGATTATTCCTGCTGCATGTGCACCGCCCGTTAAAGCATGGCAAAGTAAAATAGCATTATCACCGCTTTCGTTGAGAGTTCCGTAAGTCTGGTAAGCAACTTCGACTTCATTTATCAGTTTCCCCGATTCCAGCTTCAAAGGATTATCTTTATCGTGAAGTTTGATAAAATTTGTTTTTGATTCTATTTCTACCCTGATTGTTGAGTTCATTGTTTCCTCATCTATTCTTTCTTGGTTCTGATCAAAATTTTTTATTGATCAAATAAAGGAGTGAATGTTACTTCACTCCTTTGAAATTATTTCATTATTTACGCTTCTACCGGAGATTTTACAGCAGCTTTTATGGCTCCATCAAAATCTTCGATTATATCATCGATATGTTCGATTCCTACTGAAACACGAATCTGTTCAGGCAATACACCTGATTCACGTTGTTCCTTTTCACCTAACTGTTGATGAGTTGTTGAAGAAGGATGAATCACAAGTGTTTTTGCATCTCCAACATTTGCTAACAGACTTGCAAGCTTTACATTATCGATAAATGCTTTGCCAGCTTCCTGACCGCCTTTAATTCCAAATGCAACGATTGATCCGAAGAATCCTTTCCTCAGATATTTCTTTGCATTTTCGTGATATGGATGACTTTTTAAGCTTGGATGCCATACCCAATCAACATGTGGATTTTCTTCAAGCCACTGAGCAAGTTTTATTGCATTACTATTGTGTCTTTCAATCCTGAGAGACAAAGTTTCCAATCCCTGCAGGAGTAAGAAAGCATTAAAAGGACTTAAAGCCGGACCGAGATCACGAAGTCCTTCAACTCTTGCCCTGATAATAAAAGCAATGTTACCGAACTGGGATCCTTTTCCAAAAACTTCATTGAAGTTCAACCCGTGATATCCTGGAGAAGGTTCGGTGAAAATAGGGAAGTTGCCGTTGCCCCAATCGAAGTTTCCTGAATCAACAACAATTCCTCCGATTGAAGTTCCGTGTCCGCCAATCCATTTTGTTGCGGAAGCAACAACAATGTCGGCTCCAAGATCAATAGGTCGGGCAATGTATCCTGCTGCACCAAATGTATTATCTACAATAAGCGGAATACCGTGGCGATGAGCAATTTCTGCAATTGCCTTGAAATCAGGAATGTTTAATCTTGGATTCCCAATAGTTTCAATGTAAAGAGCTTTTGTTTTCGGATCGATGAGTTTTTCGAATTCAGCGGGATCATCACCATCGACAAATTTTACATTTATACCTAAGCGGGGAAGTGTAACCTTAAATTGATTGTAAGTCCCACCGTAAAGCAGACTCGTTGAAACGATATTTTCTCCTGCCTGAGCTATTGTAGTTACGGCAACAAGCTGTGCGGCCTGCCCGGAAGAAGTTGCTAACCCAGCAACACCACCTTCAAGTGCAGCAACTCTTTTTTCGAAAACATCAGTAGTCGGATTCATAATCCTCGTATAGATATTTCCGAATTCCTGCAAACCAAACAATGCAGCTGCATGTTCAGAATTTTTGAAATTATAGGAAGTGGTTTGGTAAATAGGCACAGCTCTCGCGCCGGTTGTAGGATCAGGTTCCTGACCAGCGTGGAGCTGTTGTGTTTCGAACCGGTAGGTTCTTTCTTTTCCGTTAGTGCTCATCTTGCACTCCTTTCATTTATTATTGTTAGTTATTTTCACTCAAGCTCAGATCAAAAAAAAACCTCTACGGAAAGATTCCGAAGAGGTTTATTAGAAGTAAACTTCTCCTCTCATCTTTCCCACAATTTCCGCAAAACGGAACGGGGCAGGAATTAGCACCTAACCTCTGTGATTTTGTCCAGAGCGGTTGCCAAGGTTTCATCGGGCCTGATCCCTCAACCTTTCTCGATAAGAGCTTCGAGTATTAATATTTCAAAATAGCAAAAAGCCCTTCTCGAACCGGCGTCGGAAGGGCTTGAGTAAACTAGTTAAAAGAACTTAACAAGCGTCCTTCCTTGATGACATACACATCATCATACAGCAAGGACACATTGCAATGTTAGTTAAAATTTCTGTGTTATTTGTCTTTACAATTTTCATAAACTTGAGCAAAGATAGCTTTTATTATATATTGTGTCAAGTAAATAATTAGAAACTAAAAATTTATTTCTAAATCTTTTTCAAAAAGATGAATTGTTATTCAACAGTTCCAATTCATAAGTCCACATTTTAATAATTTAGGATTATGAAATTTTATTCTCATCCATTATGTCATTCCCACGAAAGTGGGAATCTTCAATCATCCTAAAGATTCCCTTTTTCAAGTGAATGACTATATAAGTTTTTCAGATGTTTTCAATTATTTACGTATACAACTTTGCTGCTTTTTCTGCAGAAGTAATAATTCCTTTTATCAATGCAGAACTAAAACCATTATGTTCCATCTGGTTTAAGCCGGAAATTGTACAGCCTCGCGGTGTTGTAACTTTATCAACTTCGCTTTCAGGATGACTCTCAACATCAACAAGCAGGGAAGCGGCACCTTTCGCAGTTTGTGCTGCCATAAGTAAAGCTTCTTCAGAATGGAAACCAATTTCGATTCCGCCTTGTGAAGCAGCTCTGACCGCTCGAAGGAAGAAAGCGATTCCACAAGCGCATAAAGCTGTAGCAGGAACCATAAGTTCTTCATCTATAATCAATGTTTTCCCTACAGAACTAAATATTTCCTCTGCAATCTTTAACGAACCGTTTGTTTTCGTATCAGATGCTAAGCAAGTCATAGACTCCCGAATTGCTATTGCTGTATTCGGCATTGCCCTGATAACCTGAACATCTTTACCAAGAGCTTCTTTAAAAACTTTTATTCCTGCACCGGATACTATCGAAATAATTAAATGTTTATTGCTATCTATTAATTCCTTTATTTCAATGAGCAATTCATCAAGCTGTTTCGGCTGAACCGAAATGATAATGATTTCAGAGTTAACCACAGCGGATTTATTATCATTAGTGACTTTGTATCCTTTTTCCTCATACGCCTTCAAGAGATTGATATTTCTTCTTGTTATATAAATACCGGATGGAGAATACAGTTTCGAATTTTCTAATCCTTCGGCTATTGCCAGCCCGATATTTCCACCGCCGATAATTGCTACATTCTTTTTTGATTCCATGTCTTTTTCCCTTTTAGAAATTTCTATATGATTAATTCTATTTTGTATTTAACAAAAATTCTCTGAAGTCGTTATAGTGTTTGGATATTTTTATTGATTGTTTTTCTTTTGTCAAACATTTAGCAAGTCTTTCCGGAATTTCTACTTTAATATTCAATACGTTTTCAACAATTTCCGCAAACTTGGAATGATGTGCTGTTTCTACTACAACTCCATTTATATTTTTATTTGCGGTTTCAGCAACATAATCCTTTAAAGCTAAAAAGCCGACTGCACCGTGCGGATCTATTAAATAATTATAATTCGAGTAAACTTCTTTAATTGCTTGCACTGTTTCTTCATCTGAAAAACTTCTGCTGTAAATATCTTTCTTAATTCGTTGGTGATCGTGATTATATAGATCGAGAATCCTTACAAAATTGCTTGGATTACCGACATCCATAGCATTTGAAAGTGTTTTAACCGAAGGCTTTGATTGAAAAACCGAGGTATCAATATATTTTGTAAAAACATCATTCGAATTTGTTGCAGCAATAAATTTTTTAACTGGCAATCCCATTTTTTTAGCTATCAATCCTGCAGTAAGGTTTCCAAAGTTTCCGCTCGGGACAGAAATAACGGTTGGAAGATTTTTATCTTTAACTCTTGCAAAAGCATTAAAATAATAGAAAGACTGGGGAAGAAGTCTCGCTATATTTATTGAATTAGCAGATGATAAAGTCATTTTAGAATTCAATTCCTGATCAGCAAATGCTTTTTTAACTAATGCCTGGCAATCATCAAATGTGCCGAGTATTTCCAGCGCAGTTATGTTTTCTCCCAGGGTCGTTAACTGCTGTTCCTGAATTTTGCTTACCTTTTCACTCGGGTAAAGCAAGATTACATTAATCCCATCTACTTTGTAAAAACCATTTGCTACTGCACTACCGGTATCTCCGGAAGTTGCTACAAGTATGTTAACTTCTTTATCCGAATTGCGATTTAGATAAGAAATTGTATTTGCCATAAATCTTGCACCGAAATCTTTGAAGGCGAGCGTTGGACCGTGAAATAATTCAAGTACATTTATGTTGCAGGAAATCTGAACTAACGGAGCATCAAAGGTAATTGATGCATTAACTATCTTTTCAAGATCAGAGGTTTTTATATCCGATCCGAATAATTTTTCTGAAACACCAAATGCTATTTCTTTTAATGATAGCTCAGAAATGTTCTTAAAAAAATTAGCATCAAATTCAGAAATTTCTTCCGGCATAAATAATCCACCATCAGGTGAGATTCCCGTAAGAACAGCGTCCCTGAAAGAGACCTTATAGTTTTTATTTTTTGTACTGTAATATTTCATTTTTAATTCTGATAGAACACGAATGACACAGATTGCACCGGTATTCACGGATATTTTTTATTTAATGATTCTGGGTCCCTGTTTATTAATTTTTGAGATATAGATGTCGGAATCAATATCCAATTCCGATAAAACTTTTTTCATCGCTTTGCCAATGTTATTAGCTTCAGGTTTGGTCTTGCTGAATGCAAATACCGAAGGTCCCGATCCGGAAATGCTGCAACCTAAAGCCCCGGCGTTAGTTGCTGAATTTTTTATATCGTTAAAACCGGGAATTAAAATTCCTCTTATTGGTTCAATTATTACATCTTGAAGCGATCTGCTTATTAAATCATAATCGCCGCTCATCAGGCCGGCTACTAATCCTGCAACGTTTCCCCATTGTATCGTTGCATCGGCAAGAAGAATATTGCTTCGTAAAATTTTTCTTGTATCGGCAGTACTAATTTCTAAATGAGGATGAATTATAATCGAATAAAGATCAGCAGCTACATCAATTGGAACAACATCCAGTGGATCAATGCTTCTAACAATAATAAATCCTCCCATCAAACAAGCCGAAACATTATCTGCATGCGGACTTCCACCACAGGTTAGTTTTTCCCCTTCGAGAGCAAACGATAATAGTTCTTTTCGTGTAAAAGGTTTTTCAAGAATTTCATTTAGTGCGAACACACTGGCAACAGCACTCGATGCACTTGATCCTAATCCGCTTCCGAACGATATTTTTTTATAAATTTCAATATCTATCCCTTTTTCATATTTCAAACGATCAACCATTGAAATCAATGAAACACCAGCCGTATTTTTTTTAGGATCTAACGGCAGTCTTCCATCATCGCCGGTGATTTTTGTAATTGTAATTCCCGGTTTTTCCTTAATGGTTAATTTTAATTCATCTCCGGGATAATCAATTGCAAATCCCATTATATCGAAACCGCAGCTTACATTTGTAACCGAAGCGGGAGCAAATACTTTTATTGTTTTTTTCATTTCATTCCAAAAAGCATTTAAAGTTCTATTAACTTAAGTAATTGGAAATTCTTAAAATGTCTGCAAAGACTCCGGCAGCTGTAACATCAGCACCGGCACCAGGACCTTTAACAACAATTGGACGATCTTTATAATGTTTTGTATAAAGTGCAAAAATGTTATCACTTTCAGAAAGCGAATAAAACGGATGTTTATTGTCAACTTCCTGTAGTGAAATTTCGGCTTTGCCATTTCTCAGACTTGCAATATAACGTAAAGCATTTCCTTTTACTTCGGCAGCATTTCGTTTTGCTTCGAACTCGTCATCATGCTTTTTTAATTTTGTAAAAAAATCATTAGTAGACTTTGCTCCCCGGACAGGGGGGGGGACTAAATTCTCAACCTTAATATTCTTTAGTTCGAGTGATAAACCGGTTTCGCGAGCTAAGATTAATAGTTTCCTTGCCACATCCATTCCGTTAAGATCTTCCCTTGGATCCGGCTCAGTATAACCTTTTTCGCGAGCCTCTTGAACGGTTTCACTGAATGTTTTTCCTTTTTTGAATGAGGTAAAAATATAGCTTAAAGTACCGGACATAACTCCTTCTATTTTCAATATTTTATCACCACTTGTTACAAGATCATTCACTGTACTAATAATCGGAAGTCCGGCTCCCACATTGGTTTCATATAAGAATTTTACATTATGCTTTATTGCCGATTGTTTTAACTGAAGATAGTAATCGAAACTGCTAGAATTGGCTCTTTTGTTTGGTGTAACTACCGAAATACTCGAATCAAGGATGTCTTTATATCTTAAGGTCACTTCATCACTCGCCGTGCAATCAACAAAAATACTGTTCGGTAGATTTAGTTTTTTCATTTCTTTTATAAAAGAATTCAAATTTGTTTTTGAACCCTTGCTCCGCAAATTTTCTTCCCATTTTTCAGGATTAATGCTGTTAGAATCAATCAACATATTTTTACTGTTTGCAAGTGCAATAACTTTTAAATTCAATAAATATTCCTTTGCTAAAAAATCTGCCTGGCTTGTTATTTGTTTTAATAAAGTTCCACCGACCAACCCGGTTCCAACAATATACACGTTCACCGTTTTTGTTATCGAAAGGAAGAAAGCATCATGAAGAGCATTTAACGCTTTTGTTTCATCATTACGTGAGATGACGGTTGAGATATTTAATTCCGAAGAGCCTTGGGCAATTGCCACAATGTTAATTCCGTTTTTACCAAGCGCCTGAAAAATTCTTCCCGATATTCCCGGGGTTTTTCGCATATTCTCACCAACAATAGCAATTATAGAAAGATCAGTTTCAACAACAGGATCATAAATTAATTTCTCTTTAATTTCATAATAAAATTCCTGCTGCAGAGCTTTTTTCGCATTAGAAGCGGCTTTCGGCATAACTGCAATACAGAGAGAGTGTTCCGATGAAGCCTGCGTAATCAGGATAATATTAATTTGTTTTGCGCTGAGCGCAGAAAAAATTCTTTGAGCAATTCCAGTAACTCCAACCATTCCACCGCCCTGTATTGTTATTAACGAAATGTTATCGATTGAAGAAATGGCTTTGATTAGAAAATTATTACGATCTGTATGACCATTGATCAAAGTACCTTTAAAATCTCTGTTAAATGTATTTTTAATTCTTATTGGAATATTTTTATCCATTGCCGGATGCATAGTTGGCGGATGAATAACTTTAGCTCCAAAGTGTGAAAGTTCCATTGCTTCCTCATAGGTAAGTCCTTTAAGAGGAAAAGCTTTTTTCACTTTTCTAGGATCTGCAGTATGCACACCATCTACATCGGTCCAGATTTCAATTTCTTTAGCATTAAGAGCAGCAGCAAAAATGGAAGCCGTGTAATCCGAGCCGCCACGGCCCAGAGTTGTGGTTTCATTGTTATAGGTTGATCCGATAAACCCGGTAACTACCTGAAGTTTTTTATGTTTGCTGAAATAAGTGCATATGTTTTCGTAAGTTTTATTGAAATCCACTTTTGCAGCACCAAATGATTCATCGGTTTTTAAGAGAGAACGGGAATCAAGGAATTCACAAGCTATATTCTGATCTATAAGTACGTGAGAAATAATGTAGGTCGAAAGACGTTCACCGAAACTAAGAATAAAATCCTGGGTGCGTGAAGAAATTTCTTTAACTAAGAAAACACCATGCAAAACATCGTCAAGTTCATTTAAATGCAGCTTTAATTGCGCAAGAATGCTGCTCTGAGTTTTAACCGCAAGTAATTTTTTTGCTATGGAGATGTGTTTTTCTTCAAGCTTTTTAAACAATTCTTTGTAATCTAAATTTCCTTCAGATGCAACCTGACTCATCTTTAATAGATTGTCCGTTACCTGATAAAAAGCAGAAAAAATAAGTACAATCCTTTTGTTTTTCTGAATTGAGTTTTTCACAATCTCAATTACATTTTTAATCCTACCGGCATCGCCGATTGATGAACCGCCGAACTTTAACACCTTCATTTTGTGGAATTCCTTTTTACTGTTTTATTATTATCGGAATTAGCAAAAAAAAACCGGCAACATCGCTGAAGCCGGTCGTTAATTTCTTTACAAAACTATATAACCCTGCTTCAGCCTCCGGGCATACCTGTTGGGGTAGTAGTAGTGATAGATGACATGTAGCGCATTAGGTTATATGTTTTAATATCAGTAGTCATAATAAATCTTGAAATTAAAGCTAATACTAAATTTTATGTTTGTCAAATGAATTCTTAATAATTAGCATTATATATTCTATAAATTACTTTGAAAGAACTCTGTATTTTATCTTGTAACTTATTTATTTTTTTCTTCCTGAGAAGAAATAACTGGCAATTATTACAAGTAGTAATACTACATATTATATTTCTGAAGATTAAAACCAATATTTAAGCTAAATAAATACAATTATAGTGCCTGATTTAAAAACCATCATACAATCTATTAAATCATTGAAGAAAAATAATCAAAAAGAGAACGACGCTAAATTTAAAAAGACAACTCCTAGTTTCAAGGTAAGATTAAACCAGTTTGTCAAATCCTTTTTTCTAATTTCCTTTGGAATTTTATTCGCAGGATTTGGTCTCAAAGGTTTTCTTCTCCCAAATTACTTTGTTGACGGCGGAGCAACAGGAATTTCGTTACTTATTGCTGAACTAACGGGGTATCACTTATCAATTTTACTAATAATTATTAATCTTCCATTTTTCTTTCTTGGATACTTCCAAATCGGTAAACAGTTTGCTATAAAATGTGTTTTATCAATATTTGGTCTGGCCTTAGTTGTTTATTTTATTCAGTATCCGGTGATTACTTCAGATAAGTTACTGATAGCGGTGTTCGGTGGAATTTTTCTTGGTGGTGGAATTGGTCTTTCGGTTCGCGGAGGTGCCGTATTAGATGGAACAGAAGTTTTAGCCATTTTCATAAGCAAAAAGATTGGTCTGACCATTGGTGATATAATTTTAATCTTCAACATTATAATATTTGCATTTGCAGCTTACATCATAAACATAGAAACTGCACTCTATGCAATTTTAACTTATTTTGCTGCTTCAAAAACTGTCGATTTTGTGATTGAAGGCATTGAAGAATATACGGGTATAACAATTATATCGGATAGGAATGAAAGTATTAGAACACTTTTAATAGAAAAGTTAGGACATGGCGTAACAGTATATTCAGGTAAAAAAGGATTTGCCAAAAGTGGTGAATCGTTAAAAGAAACAAATATTATTTACACAGTTATTACAAGATTGGAAATAACAAGACTTCGAAATGAAATAGAAAAAATTGATCCTAATGCTTTTATTATTATGAACAGCGTAAAAGATACTAGAGGTGGGATGATTAAAAGACGAAGCATTAAATGATCCTAATTAACTCCCAAAATATTCAATAAAATCATTTATAGTATTGTTTACAAATATTTAACAAAATTCATATTCTAGATTTTCTCCTGGGTATGTGACATTAAATAATCTTCAGGTGATGACAATCACTACTAATACATCAATAGCTTGACACTGTATACACCTATCAATATGTTTCGGCACTTTTTATTCGAAACTCTTTGACTAAATAAATTATTAAAATCTTCCGGGCTTCAACTTCTCTCGCTCACTCTTAACTCATAAGGAAGATTCATTTTTCAGCAACAAGATAAAGAAAGGCAATATGTACAAAACATATTTTGAAATGAAATATTTAATGTTGTATGGCATTATTTCTTTCATCGTAATACTTTCAACCGGATGTTCAGACGATCAATCACAGACAGGTAATTTTTCAATGCCTCCAATGCCTGTTGAGGTCGCAACGGTTAATGTTCAGAAAATGGTTGATCAGTTCGAGACTGTGGGTACCATCGAAGCTATTGAAGAAATCACTGTTGTATCTGAAATTGACGGTTCAGTTGTGAGTCTTCCATTTAAAGAGGGAAGCTATATCTATAAAGATGGTCTCATTGCAAAGCTGGATGATTCACAATTACTCGCAGAAGTAAACAGAACACAGGCTTTATACGATCAGAATAAATCCAGTTATAAGCGAATAAAAACTATAGTTGAACAGAATGTTGGTACCAAACAAAGTTTAGATGATGCACTTGCATCTTTAAAAGTAGCTGAAGCAAATCTTGATTTGGCAAAGGCACGATTAAACAAAACAAGAATCGTTGCACCTTTCAGTGGTATAGTTGGAGCACGAAAAATTAGTGTAGGAACTTTTTTACGAACAGGACAGGCAATTACTGAACTCGCAAATCTCGATCAGATAAGAATTAGTTTTGCTGTACCTGAACGATTTCTTTCAAAGCTTAAAGACAATGCTGAAGTAACTGTTTATTCAACAGTTTATCCAGACTATAAGATCAAAGGAAATATTATTGCGATTGAACCTGTTCTTGATCCTGATACAAGAAATGTACAGGTAGTAGCCAAAGTAAAGAATCCTGGCAGGAAATTTCGTCCCGGTATGTCAGCAAATGTAACTGTAATTTTAAGTGAAAGACCCGATGCTTTAACGATTCCAAATGAATCTGTATTTGCAAATGGTAATCAGTCTTTTGTATATGTTATTAAAAAGGATAGCAGCGTTGGACTTATTCCTGTAACGCTTGGCTCTCAAACAACTGATGTTGTTGAAATTCTGGATGGATTAAAACAAGGGATGCAGATTGTACAGGCTGGTCATCAGAAATTATTTGAAGGTGCTAAAGTAATGCCGATTATATCTCAAAAACCACAAACAAAACAATAACTTTATAACTTCTTAGTTGATGCTAATAATAATTTTTCAAGAAAGTGAACTATGATACTCAGTGAAATATCAATTAAACGTCCTGTGTTAGCTACTGTAATGAGTCTTGCAATTTTGTTGTTTGGAATAATTTCATTTACGCTACTACCGGTTCGTGAATATCCCGATATTGATCCCCCCATAATTTCAGTTACTACACTTTACCGTGGAGCAAGTGCCAGTGTTGTTGAGACAGAAATTACAGATGTTCTTGAGGAACAATTTGCTACTCTTGAAGCTGTGAAAACAATTACTTCTTCCAGCAGGGAAGGAGGCTCTATAATTACAATAGAATTTGAATTAAACCGTGATGTTAATGAAGCTGCTAATGATGTACGAGATCGAGTATCGAGAATAAGAGGAACTCTTCCACAGGAAATAGATGATCCGATAATTTCGAAAGTAGATGCAAACGCACAACCAATTGTCTGGCTTGCACTTTCAAGCGAAACTCGAAATGGACTGGAATTATCAGATATCGCGGATCGTATTTTGAAAGAAAAAATTCAACGATTACCCGGAGTCGGTGCGGTTATTATCGGAGGTGAGCGAAGATATGCAATGCGTATCTGGCTTGATCCATTAAAAATGGCTGCATTTAAATTAACAACCAGAGATATAGAGACAGCTGTAAGAAGTGAAAATGCTGAAATTCCCGGTGGACGTATAGAGGGAGATCAAAGAGAATTTTCAGTTCGTACAAGAGGCGATCTCTCAACTCCTGAAGAATTTGGTTCCATTATTGTTTCACATAAAGGTGATGATGTTGTTAGACTCAGAGATGTTGCAGATGTTAAAGTGGGTGCTGAAGATGAGAGAACCGTTGCACGTTATAACGGAATACCAGCAGTAGGATTGGGAATTGTCAAACAATCAAAATCAAGTACAGTTGATGTGGCAAATCAGATAAGTGCTGCATTACCTGATCTGATTAAATTATTACCGGAAGGTATTAAGCTAAATGTCGCATATGATAGTTCGGTATTTATTAAGGATTCCATAAGTGAAGTTCAGGAAACTCTTATAATCGCTCTTGGATTGGTAATGTTGATTGTATTAGCATTCTTAAAAAGTTTCCGAGCTACAATTATTCCAACCGTTGCTATACCCGTTTCTATTATTGGTGCATTGACTGTGGTTTATTTTCTAGGATTTACAATTAATATTTTAACCTTACTTGGTCTTGTATTGGCAATTGGATTAGTTGTAGACGATGCAATCGTTGTACTGGAAAATGTTTACCGTCATATGGAAATGGGAAAATCAAGATGGCAGGCCGCTTTGGATGGAAGTAAAGAGATAGGATTTGCTGTTATTGCAACAACTTTAACCCTCGTTGCAGTGTTTGTTCCTTTGGCATTTCTGACAGGAACAGTTGGTAGATTGTTTAATGAATTCGGTGTGGCAGTAGCTGTAGCTGTTCTGATCTCAGGATTTGTTGCATTAACACTAACACCGATGCTTTCTTCAAAAATACTTAAGCCACTGCATGGTACAAGTCAGAGTTGGGCTTCTAGTTCATTTGATAGATTCTTTGAGTTACTAAACAGTTTTTATAACCGTGTATTAAGAGGAGCTCTGCGACATCGTATCATTGTAGTCACAGGCGGTATAATTGCCATAGTTTTAGCTGCGTTCCTAATAAAAATGATTCCCGATGAACTGGTCCCTACTGAAGATCGCGGTACTGCTTTAGGAATTGTGGTCGCACCGGAAGGCGCAACAATTGATTATACTGATAAATATGTACGTCAAATTGAACAAAAGTTACTTGCCTTACCGGAATGCGCGGGTGTCTTTAGCGCTACAGGTTTATCATTTAGTGGTCCGGGCAGTGTAACGAACAGTTTCATTTTCCTCAAATTGAAACCAAGAGGCGAAAGAGACAAATCGCAACAGCAAATTGTTGAGGAACTCTTTCCACAACTCTTAGGAATACCCGGCGTTTTAGCTTTCGTTATTAATCCACCAAGTCTTGGAGCAAGATTTAATTCTAATCCGGTTGAATACGTTTTACAAGGTAATAACTACAATGAATTGAACAAAGCAGTTGGTATAATGATGGCTGAAGCTTCCAAACTAGGATATTTAATTAATCTGGATAGTGATCTTAGACTTAACAAACCTCAGCTGGATATCAATATAGACAGGGAACGTGCTTCAGGTTTGGGAGTTTCGGTGAGTGATATTGGATCAACACTGGAAACATTTTTAGGCGGGAGAAAGGTTACGGATTTCAAAAGAGGCACAAAGCAATATGATGTAATTCTTCAAACTAAACCTCAATACCGTTCAACTCCTGATGCAATTAATGGATTATTTATAAGAAGTAATGGTGGATTGGTTCAGCTCGCAAATGTTATTAAGATTAATAAAACTGTTTCACCAAAGGAATTGAATCATTACAATCGTATTCGTTCCACAACAATAAGTGCTGGATTGGTTCCCGGTGTTACACTTGGCAAAGCACTTAATGATTTGGATGAAATTGCACAGGAAAAATTACCAGCCGGAATCAAACAAGAATATGCAGGTCAGTCGCTGGAATTTAAGACTTCAAGCTCCGGACTTTATTTTATGTTCTTGCTTGCTCTTGTTTTTATATACTTAGTTCTTTCGGCCCAGTTTGAAAGCTTTATTCATCCTTTTACAATACTTCTTTCAGTTCCTCTTGCGGTTCTTGGAGCCTTAATAACACTATTTATTTTCGGACAGACTTTAAACATTTATTCTCAAATAGGTTTGATAATGTTAATCGGTCTCGTAACAAAGAATGCTATTCTTATTATTGAGTTCGCAAACCAGCTTCGTGCTAAAGGGAATAATCTGTTTGAATCGGTGATTGAAGCAGCAACGATTAGGTTAAGGCCTATCCTTATGACGTCTTTTTCCACTGTGTTCGGAATATTACCTATAGCAATTGGATTAGGTGCCGGAGCAGAATCAAGAAGACCTTTGGGTATGGCAGTAGTAGGTGGAATGTTGTTTTCAACTTTTCTTACTTTGATCATTATTCCAGTAGTGTATTCGCTTCTGGCACGTTTTACTAGTGTAATAAAATTAAGTACCGATGAATCGGCTGAGGAAATATCCGATGATAACAATATTTCTGAGGGAGGATTAATACCTGAAAAAGGATTTGCTAAATAAATTAGAATATTGAATTACCTGTAAAATAAAAAATAAAGCCTCTTCATCGGGGCTTTTTTTATGACCTGATATTTTGTCTAGATAGTACTCAAAATTCAATTGATCAACCAAAAACTTGTTTATCCAATTGATCAATTCATAAAACATTGCTATGTTATTACTATGATAACACAATCCGTATATAAAATTTAACGAGGTAAGAGATGAAAACATTTAGTCTCACAACAATTATAACCGGTCTTTTATCTATTACGCAATTATTCGCTCAAAGTGATAGCAATGATAAGTTAAAATTTACTCCAATCAGGCATGCAACATTCGTTATAGAAACATCGGATGCTACTATTTATGTTGATCCGGTTGGTGATGTTAGTGCTTTTTCAGATTTTACAGATCCCGATATTATTTTAATCACAGATATTCATGGCGATCATCTAAATGCAGATGTTATTAAATCTCTTAAATCTGATAAAACAACCATCATCACTCCAAAAGCCGCGTATGATATACTTGGTTATGGAGAGATTCTTAACAATGGAGAAAATACAAAAGTTGACAATATAAATGTGGAAGCTATCCCAATGTATAACACAACAAAGGAGAGATTAGATTTTCATCCAAAGGGCAGAGGTAATGGTTATGTTTTATCTGTTGATGGAAAAAGGATATACATATCCGGCGATACAGAAGACATTAAAGAAATGAGAGAACTTAAAAATATTGATTATGCTTTTGTGTGTATGAATTTACCTTACACTATGACGGTTGAGCAAGCAGCTTCAGCAGTTCTGGAATTTAAACCTAAAGTTGTTTTTCCGTATCATTACCGTGGAAGCGATATTGAAAAATTTAAACAATTAGTCAGTGCTAATAAAGATATTGAAGTCAGATTACTCGATTGGTATAAATAGAAATAAACTTAGCGGTAGTCGTTAATATTATCATTAGCACAGGAGAAGACTTTGAGATTGAGATATATCTTTATCTTTATATCGGTTATGATAATTGTAGTTATACTTGTTAACTTCATTCACAACAATAGTGATAATCCTGATAGAGATACTTTAACACAATATTCTACAATCAATGCACTGCTTGATAAAGTATATGAAGGTGAAATGACTATTGAAGAAGTTAAACAACACGGTAATTTCGGTTTGGGTACTTTCAACTCTTTGAATGGTGAAATGGTTATTTATAATAGACATGTTTATCGTGTATCAGCGGATGGAGTTGCAAGAGAACCCGGTGATGATGAGAAAATTCCGTTCACTTTGGTAACATATTTTGAAACCGATCTGAAAGAGTATATCAGTGCAGGAATTAGCTTAGATTCTTTAGAGAAAAAATTAGACAGTATTATTCCAACTAAAAATATTTTTTATGCAATAAAAATTTCAGGTGAATTCGAAAGAGTTAAGACGAGAAGTGTCCCGAAGCAAAACAAACCCTATAAATCACTCGCTGAAATCACAAAAACTCAGCCTACATTTGAGTTTAAAAACGTGAAAGGTACCGTTATCGGTTTTCGTTGCCCTCAATATTTTGAAGGAATAAATGTACCTGGTTATCATTTTCATTTTCTTACAGAAGATCGTAAAGCAGGTGGACATATTCTTGAACTGATCACCGGGAAAGATACCCTGGATTTGGATAAAACGAGTAATTATTCATTGTTATTACCGGAAAATGAAGAATTTTATAACCTTGATCTTACACCAGATAAAGGAGAAATTTTAGAGCAGGTTGAACGAAATAAAAAAGATATCAAGTAAAAGAATTTATAAATAAAATTGTTTGAGAAAAGATGAATTACTATGCACTTATTTACTATTTGATTGATGATTATATCTCACGAAGAACACAATACCGTGATACCCATTTAAAGATGGCAAAAGAAGCAAATGATAGAGGAGAGCTGATTCTTGCCGGTGCATTCAGTGAGCCGACAGACAGAGCACTTCTGGTTTTTAAAATACCAGATAAATCTGTAATCGAAGATTTTGTTACCAATGATCCTTATGTAAAGAATGGACTTGTTACTAAATGGGAAATCCGTAAATGGACAGTTGTTATAGGAAACGAATAAAGTACCGGTAATTTAACTCAATCGTTCGCTAAAAAAACGGAAACTTCTTTTGAGTATTTCCCTTTAAGAGAATGAACAAGTCTGGATTCACTTACTTCACAGTTATTAAAAAGAATATAAAGTTTTTGGCTTTTTGTCTTATCCAATTTTTTTCCACGGTTTATTGAATTAAGATAGATGTACAGATTTTCATTCGTTGTGGGATTTAAATCCGTGCTTTCAGAACATTCTATATTCTTATTTTTCACAGAATTGTCATACAACCAAAGTTCAGTATCGTTATTGTTGTAGTTAGACTTTAAATACCAATCAATCACTTCCTCAAGTTGATATGAACTTTCTTTCTTTGCGAAAATGGAATTCGAAAGTTTTGATAAAACCGGCACATTCATTTCACTTCTGAGTAGAAATATCATTAACGCAACAATAAACACTACTGAATAGCTAAAATTAAACTTAATAAACTGCATTTCATCTTCTAAAGATTTCCAATCAACAGCGATTGAGTAAGCCAGAACAAATAAGACAAATACTTTCAGATGTCCTGATTCAACATCTGTAAAAACTGTAAAAAAGAATGTTGCAATTAACAGAGAGAGAATCGCCCATCTTTTCGTATGAATTAATTTTAAGCCACAAGAAAAAGCAACAACAATCAGTATTGGCAAAGAATTAAGAATACAGATTACGGAAAGGATAATAATAGCAGTTAATAAATAAATTCTGTTCAATTTTTGAATTTTAAGACTAATAACAGGAACCAGACTAAGCAATATTAAAAACACAGTTATTATTTTATTCATTTCAAATGATTTATAGATCTCCATTAATCCTGTTAGATTATCGGAGTTAAGATAAATTTTCTGTCCTGGTGACAAAATGAAAAGTAGTATTAATTCAACAATAATTACCGAAATTATCATTACATACTGTTTTTTAATTAAACTTTTTCTTTTTTCAATTGTATTACTTGCTAAATAAAAAATGTGAAAAATCAGCGCAAGAGGGTGAAATAAAGAAGCGATAAATGCTGCTGAAGAAGTAATAATAAAATTATTATTTGAAAAATTCTTTCTATGATTATAAAAGAGTAAAGATAGAAATAACAAAATCGCACCATAGTACAATCCATGCAAATGAAACAGGTATCCAAAACCACTGAAGAGAAAACCACCAATAAAAATAGAAGTCAAACTAAATATTCTTTTTTCATTAAGAGATTTTATAACAATGAAAATTGCTGAGATTGTTAAAATGTAACTAGAAAGTTGAATTAAAAACATTGAACCATTTGCTGCTTTATACAAAATCAGTATCAATAATTGTCCGAGTGGTCTGTAAGTTGTGTAATGTCCTGTCGGCTGGAAAATCATCTGT
This sequence comes from bacterium BMS3Abin03, assembly GCA_022340715.1. GTDB lineage: Bacteria > Bacteroidota > Ignavibacteria > Ignavibacteriales > Ignavibacteriaceae > BMS3ABIN03. The sequence continues at coordinate 20,748 of JAJDNK010000150.1, forward strand.
AAAAAAGAACTGTTATTTAATTCGCCGATCCAGTAATATGATTCATAATAATTTGCAAATGGAAATCCGAGGAAAAACCAGAAAGAAAGACCTGATATTGCTATCAGCCATAAATAAATATTTTCAACTTTTTCCATAAAAGATTTGCGTATTTGATATGCGAAATATTCTACTTAATTAATTGTAATTTAATCATTTTGAACTTATGGAAGAGCCGCTATATAGCCAAGCTTAGTGATAAATTTCCATTGTATATTATAGTAAAAACCGGAAAAATATTTACAAATCTTAAAACGAATTTATTAGATTTATAAACATTTCTGTATTCTACTCTACATTAATTCAATAAAATTCGAGGAATCCGATGGCCGAATTAAAAACTAAAAAAAGCAATGCAAGTGTAAAAAAATTTCTTGATAGTGTTCCTGATCAGAAAAAACGACAAGATAGTTTTGTGATTCTGGATTTAATGAAGAAAATAACAAAAGAAGAACCTAAAATGTGGGAACCGAGTATAGTTGGTTTTGGAAATTATCATTACAAATATGAAAGCGGCAGAGAAGGGGATTGGTTCATCACAGGTTTTTCACCCAGGAAACAAAATCTAACAGTTTACATTATGTTAGGATTTAAAAAATTGAGAAACTATTAGAAAAATTAGGGAAATACAAATTGGGAAAATCTTGCCTTTACATCAATAAACTCGAAGAAGTCGATATCAGGATATTGGAAAAACTAGTATTCGAATCCGTCAAGTATATGTTGCAGAAATATAAAAATATCTAATGAAATAATTCTGATTTCTCACTGTTTTTTATTCTTCTGAATATCCTTTTATCTTTAAATACTAAAATCTATTTTTTGTATTAAGCAGAATGAGTAATTTTCAAATTTAAATTTATTCTTATATAAACCTTAAACCAGATGGACATCAAACTCATTTCAGAAAAGCCCAAATGCTTTTGCGGCGTATTCGGTATTTTCGGTTCACCTACCGCATCACTTGAGACTTACTACGGATTACATTCTCTCCAGCACCGCGGACAGGAAGCTTGCGGTATAGTCACCAGAGATTTAAATGAGAAAGGAAAACCCGTATTTCATATCCACAAAGATGAAGGATTAGTTTCCGAAGTATTTGAAGATTCCAACATCCTGTCTGAAAATTTAAAGGGATTTTCTGCTATTGGGCACAACCGCTATTCAACAACTGGTTCTTCTAATTCAAGAAAGAATATTCAGCCGTTTATTGTAAGCTACAGGATGGGAAATCTTGCTATTGCTCATAACGGTAATCTTACAAATGCAAAAGAGCTTAGAGACGAGCTTATTAACGAAGGGGCAATTTTCCAAACTACAAGTGATACCGAAGTAATATTACATTTGATTGCACGAAGCAGACTGAACGATCAGGTGGAACAGATTAAAGAAGCTTTAAATAGAATTGAAGGTGCTTACAGCTTGGTAATTCTGACTGATGATAAACTTATTGCAGTAAGAGATTCTCATGGATTTCGTCCCCTATCAATTGGTAAACACGATAATTCATTTCTTGTAGCATCGGAAACCTGCGCATACGATCTTCTTCAGGCAGAATTTTTAAGAGAAGTTGAACCAGGTGAAATTGTTATTATTGATAATGAAACTCTTAAAGATGGTAACGTTAAATCGGTATATTTGTATGATTTTGATTCCACAAGAAAACATTGTGTGTTCGAGTATATTTATTTTTCCAGACCCGATAGTTTTATTTTTGGACATAATGTTGATAAAATGCGTCGGAGACTTGGAAAAACTCTTGCACGAAACCATCCTGTCTATAATGAAAATGGTGATAAGGTAATTGTTATTAGTGTGCCCGACAGCTCCAATACAACTGCACTTGGTTATCAAACAGAATTGGAAAAGTTAGGAGTAGATTGCAAACTTGAGATAGGTTTGATAAGAAGCCACTACATTGGTAGAACTTTTATTCAGCCGGTTCAGGGAAAGCGAGAAATCGGAGTAAGAATAAAATTCAACACTGTTAAAGGTGTGCTTGAAGGAAGAACAGTTGTAATTGTAGATGATTCAATAGTCAGAGGAACTACTTCCAGGCAGCTTGTTAGACTGATTAGAGAAGCAAATCCATTGTCGATTCACCTCAGAATTTCTTCACCACCGATTACTCATCCTTGCTTTTACGGTATGGATTTTCCAAGCAAAAATGAATTGATCGCGCATAAATATAACAGTAATGTCGATGAAATCGGTAAATATTTAGGCGTGGATAGTCTAGAATATCTTACTAACGAAGAGATGCTTGATGCAGTTTCAGAAGCCGGACCGGAAAATTTTTGTCATGCTTGTTTTTCAGGTAGTTATCCCACACCAGTGGATCTGAACTTTAAAAAGGAAATATATGAAGTTTAGCGTTCGGTTCATTTTCTTCTTCACAATAATTTTCATTTCAAATCTTTACTGCCAAAACACTTATTTCATAAAATTTAAAAGTACCGTATCTCAAAAGGAAATCAGTAAAAAGATTAACGAACAAAAAATTTCAGATTTTAACGTAAATTTATCAAAAACGAATAATGTTAAATCACTAAATTATCTTGCTAAAGGATTAGGAAAAAACGATAAATCTCTTTCGCGAATTCTGAAAGTTACTTTTGATGATTCAGTTCCGGAAAGCAGCATCTTAGGATTGCAGAATTCCGATCCTTCAATCGAGTACATTGAAAAAACCGTAATCTATCGAATTGATGATGTACCAAATGATTCTTTAGTGTCTGAGCAATGGGCATTAAAAAATATTCAGGCTTTTGATGCATGGAATATAACTGAGGGAACAGATACCGTACTACTCGCTATTATAGATACTGGCATCGACTATCTCCATCCTGATCTTAAAAACAAAATTTATTACAATCCCGGTGAAATAGGAACAGATAATGCAGGTAAAGATAAAACAAGCAACGGAATTGACGATGATAATAACGGATTTGTTGATGATTACATGGGATGGGATTTCACGGACAGAGTCGGTTTTCCGTTTGATTCTTCCGGTGGAGATTATTTAGGTTGGGATAATGATCCTTATGATGAAAACTCACACGGTACTTCCATAGCAGGAATTGCTGGTGCTGAAACAAACAACATCACTGGAGTTGCCGGCGTGGCGCCGAATATAAAACTACTTAACCTTCGTGCATTTGATCCTTCAGGTTACGGTGAAGAAGATGATGTTGCTGCTGCAATTTTATATGCTGTTCAAAGCGGTGTGAAAGTAATCAACATGAGTTTTGGAGATGCTTCATTTTCTCTCGTTTTAAGAGATGTAATCCGGTATGCATATTCAAGGAATGTTGTTCTGGTAGGAAGTTCCGGCAATTCAGGATCTACAGATCCACATTATCCTTCCGGTTATTCAGAAGTTATTTCCGTTGGTAACTCAAATGATGAAGATTACGTAGCTCCAAGTTCGAATTACGGTTCTACTCTGGATCTTGTTGCACCCGGTTCATTAATTTTAACAACCGCAAGAAACAATACCTATGCAACTATAAGCGGTACTTCTGCAGCAACTCCACACGTTTCCGCTACTGCAGCATTGATCTTATCGCTAAGCAATTTCAGTAATGAAGAAGTTAAGCAGATAATAAAATCTACAACTGATGATATAGACATACCGGGCTGGGATTTAAGAAGCGGGGCAGGGAGGTTAAATCTCTTAAAAGCATTAACTGTTGTAGCACCTTCAGTGATAAAAATTAATTACCCAACACAGGATTTTTCTACCTTTGAAAACGAATTAAAAATAAATGCAACAGTTTTATCACCATATTTTATAAATTATTCACTTTATTATGGAACAGGATTTAATCCGGACAGCTGGAATACTTTGATCGGAAACAGTCGGAATCAATTTGCTGATGAAGATATATATACTTTGGATATTTCAATGTTTCAGGATACTGTTTATACTTTAAGATTGGAAGTAACTTTAAGCAACGGCAGAACTTCTGAAGAACGGGTAAATTTTTACATAAACAGAACCCCGCCAAATGCTCAGCTTATATTTGTTAGTCCGTCTTATTACGGAGATAAAACAACAATACTTGCTTCAATGCATATAGATGAACCATCATTAGTCAGAATGTATTATCGCAAAATAGGTGCTACTGAATTTAATTTCGTCACACTAGACGGATTTACTACCAACAACCAGTTTGTTGGTCAGTTACATTATGGTTTTATTCCAAAGCAGATTATTCAACAAAATACAACTTACGAAGTGTACTTTGAAGCAGAAAATCTTGTTGGTTTAAAAACCGTGGTAAAAAATAAAGGATCCAACTTTGTCATCCCTACAACGTATAAAGCGGAATATTCCAGTGATACTGAATTACCATTTTCACTTCCAGCGGGAAATATTTTTGAAAATCCATTAAATATTACTACTTCATCTTCACAAGAAATATATTTAAGAGAAATTTCAAATCCTACCTATTCAACATTGTTCAGGTTAAATGGGAATACCTTTGAAAAAGTTGATTCGCTACGTGAAAGAATAGTAAAAGAAGACGGAGACTTTAATAAAAATGGATTGACTGATCTCTTAACATATTTTGTTTATAATACTTTTATTTTAGAACAGAATACAACAGGCTCAAGTAGGTTCACTGAAAAATTCTCGACATCCACCGGCAACCGCTGGCCAATTCTTGCGGCAGATATTGACAATGATAATAAAACTGAATTGCTTACTTTAATTAATGACACATCAATTGTTGTTTGGGAACTAACGAATGATTTAAAGATTGATTCAAACAATCCTGACACACTACGAAATTTTACTTCTGTTTCATTCGGCAACAATATAATCGATTCTCCATTTGGAGTAATTTCAGATATCGATAATAATGGAACTAAAGAATTCTGGACCGTTGATCAGGATGGTGATATTTTCAGCTACGATGTTTACGGCGATCACGATTACCGGAAGGGAAGTGTTGTGAACACTGGATTTCTTGGTTCAGCCGCTTATTTATCTACCGGAGATTATGATGGTAATGGTACTAATGAGTTGGCAGTTTTATTACATTCAATAAATGAACTTGATATTGCGCCTTTTTACAGATTAATCGTTTTCAACTTACTCGGAGAGAAATTCAATATTCTCTACGATCAGGTCTTAATCGACGCTGCAATAGAGTTTAATTCATCGTTTCAATCTTCTGAAAATAGTATAAGATTTGCAGATCTGGATAATGATTCATCCGATGAATTAATTTTATTTATGTTCCCTTACTCATACATTTTCAAATATGATTCGGGAACGAATAAAATTCTTTCTTATAAAGAAAACATTAATTCCAACTCTATTTTCGTTGGTGATATGAATTTAAACGGTGTGCCCGAAGTAGCTTTCCCGACAAACCAGAGTATTAAATTTTATGAGTTTACTGGATCGACTATAGCAAATACACCTTTTAATGTCATTGGGTACAGTATTGATTCAAATAGTGTTAGCCTAACATGGAATGGTAATGTTAATCAATATTATATTTTCAGAGGAAAAAATATAAAAGGATTAGATAGTATAGCTACATCGAATACAAATTCGTATAATGATTCTGGATTAAAGAATAATACTTACTACTATTATTCCATACTCGCTTATGATGCAGCAAAACCAAATCCGGAATCCGATCTTACACCTCCAATAAAAGTATTTGTTCACAACCCGGGTAGAATCTTATCTGTTAAAGCATCCGGCGAAAATTCTATTGCTGTGATTTTTTCCGAAAAGATGAGCAACACAATTGAAAATCTCGAATCTTTTACGCTGAATAACTCGGAATATCCAAATTCGATTTCTCCAGCTAGTCAATACTCTTACTTAATTACTTTCAAGAACGCAATACCTTTGGGAACAAATCTATTATCAGTAAAAAATCTAAAAGATCTATATGGCTCACCTGTACCAAATAGTACACTTCAATTTAATATGGATTCTACAATAGCTATAAAAAAGTTCTTTATTTCATCATTTAACATTGAATCGCCATACTCAATAAAAATAATTTTTAATAAAGAGGTTGATGAGTCCTCAGCACTTAATACAGAGAATTATTTTTTTAGTCCCGATAATAAAGTTACGAGCATATCCGTTGATGATAACGACCCGAAAGTAATTTACTTAAATTTAAAAGGACAAAAACCTGTTGGTTCCATAGGTAAGGAGTACGTTCTTCGAATCAAAAATGTTCGTTCTTCATCTTCATCAGGGAATATTGAAATTAATTCGGGTGCCGGAAGTTACATCGTGCTAACAGGTTTTGCTAAAGATTTATCCGATGTTTATGTTTATCCCAATCCGGTGAAAATTGTAGATGCTAATTCAAAAATTACCTTTGCTAATCTGCCTAATAGTGTGAAAATTACTATATGGACCATTAACGGTACAAAATGTAGTGAAGTTAAGGAAAATGATGGAAATGGCGGTGTGGATTTTAATCTTCGTAATTTTGATGGAGAATTGTTGAGCAGCGGGATTTATATTTATAGAGTTGTTATAATAGATAATTCAGGTAATGAAGGTGAAGAAAAAATTGGAAAATTTGCAGTCATAAAATAAAATGTATACAAGAAGTGAAATATATACAGCATCGAACTTCTTAAGCTTTTTCCGTTTGCTTATGGCAGTGCCTTTCTGGATTTTGACAGGTATGCTTTATGAACCCAGTATTAGACCTATAGTAGCTGGTATGGCATTATTCGCAGCTTTTACTGATGTACTCGATGGCTATTTTGCACGTAGGTATAACCAGGTTACGGAGATAGGTAAAATTATTGATCCGCTTGCGGATAAAATCGCACTTGGTGCTGTCGTTATCAGATTATTTATGATAAATGAAATACCAGATTATTTCTTTTATATGATAATTGGTAGAGATGCTTTGATATTTCTTGGTGGTATTTTAGTATCAAAAAAAATCGGAAGAGTATTGCCATCGAATATGCTTGGGAAAATTACTGTAATTGTTCTTGGACTTGTTATACTAATGATTTTATTAGGTATCGATAAAAGTTCACCAATATTTCAATTTCCGTTTTACATAAGTATAGTATTAATCTTTATTTCATTGTTTGGCTACATTTACAGAGCTATCGAATATATAAAGAAAGAAGGAAATGGGAATTCTAAATAACATTGGATTGGATAAACTTAAAAAAGGATTGAGCAAAACCAGGAAGAAATTTGTAGATGCAATAAACGAAACAATTACAGGAAAAGCTATAATTGATGATGAAACAATAGAGAAAATAGAAGAGATTTTGATTACTTCTGACATTGGTTTTGAAGCTACAGAAAATATTGTTGAAAATGTAAAAAGGTCTCTAAAAGCCGATTATGACAGGTCAGAATTTAATATTATTAAA
>JAJDNK010000167.1 GCA_022340715.1 bacterium BMS3Abin03
CCGATGGTTATTTGTACATAAGTGTCGGTGATGGCGGATCGGGTGGTGATCCTGATACAAATGCTCAGAATATTACCAGATTACTCGGTAAAATTTTGAGAATCGATGTTGATCATCAGGATGAAGGACTTCAGTATGCAATTCCTGCAGATAACCCGTTTGTTGATAGTACCGGGAATGTAAAAAAAGAAATTTATGCCTGGGGATTACGTAATCCCTGGCGTCAAAGTTTTGATCCTGAAACAGGCTGGTTATGGTGTGCAGATGTCGGACAAGGCAGTTGGGAAGAGATCGATATTATTCAGAACGGAAGAAACTATGGCTGGCGTTGCTATGAGGGAAATCATGAATATAACACAGGTGGATGTAATTATCCTGAATATACATTTCCAATTTGGGAATACGATCATAACTCGGGACGATGTTCTATAACAGGCGGATATGTTTACCATGGAAATAATGTTCCTGATTTAACAGGTAAATATATTTATGCCGATTATTGTTCGGGCACAATCTGGGCACTTTCATATGATGGAAGTAATCCTGCAACTAACAAAACACTTTTAACTGCTCCATCTTCAGTTGTATCTTTTGGAGTTGATGAGAACCAGGAATTATATATAATAACCCGTAGTTCCGATGAGATATTAAAGTTTAAACCTCCGGATATTCTTTCCGCACCTATTAATTTTACTGCAACTGCTACCGGAACAAATGAAGTTTCCTTAAACTGGGAAGATAATAACACACAGGAACAAGGATTTAAGATTGAACGTAAGAATGGTAGTAACGGAATTTATAAACTAATCGATTCAGTTGAACAGAATATAACAAATTATTCTGATCAATCTGTTCAGGAAAATACTTTGTATTACTACAGAGTTTATGCATACCTCGATCAGGTAGTCTCCGCATATAGTAATGAGGATTCAGCTCAAACACCAAATGTAACAGGAGTTAAAAATTCCTTTGTTCCTTTTACATACAATCTTGAACAAAATTTTCCCAATCCGTTTAATCCAACAACTAAAATCATGTATCAGATTGCAAATCGTGGATTTGTTTCTCTCAGAGTTTATAATATTCTCGGAAACAAAGTTGCCACACTCGTTAATGAGGAAAAACCTGCTGGAATTTATATAGTTGAATTTGATGCATCATCACTACCAAGTGGAATTTATTTCTACCACCTTCAAACCGGGAGTTTTATAAGTACAAAGAAATTAATATTGATGAAATAGTATTAATAATCTTCATAAAAGTAATGGGGCTTGCATTTACAGATAACAATTTTATCTTACATTTCCATAATTAAAAAACGATCCATAGCGGTCGTTTTTTTATAATTTCATTGTTAAAAAACAAATAATCCTCTTGTTATCAAAGTTGATTTCCAATAAATTAATATCTAATTAGATAAGCTTAAACTTTACAAATTAAAAGTGAGATTTGAATGAAAATTTTCATTACTACTTTTATCTTCATACAATTAATTCTGTCATCCATCACCCTACCCCAGAATAAAAAAAGTAAAATTTTTGATCATCCCCATGAACGTGATGAAACGATTTGGTTAAGTAAATTTCCTCATTCACTTACTCCATTAAAAGTACCTCAACACAATCCTGATTTTATTACTGATTTTTTAAACATTGATATTTCAAAAAATTTATTTCCACAAAATGAACCTTCTGTAAAAATAAGCAGAGTTAATCCTTACAGAGTTATTACAGCCTGGAGAGATTTCCGTACAGGTGTCAATCCTCCACTAAGAAGAGTTGGATACAGTTTATCTTCAGACGGCGGTGAAACCTGGAGTAATAGTAAGCTTTTACCTCAAATTATTCCGAATGCAGCGTTAAGCAGTGATCCGGTTGTTGGTGTCGATCTCTCTGGAAATTTTTACATTTTCACCATATCAATTAATGATGATACAGGTAATGGTGAACTTTGGGTATTTAAATCGACTGACCAGGGTGAAACATTTGATCAGGTTTATCAAATGGCTAACGATCTATCTGCATTTGAAGATAAAGAATGGGCAACAACTGATTTAAATGCTTCAAGTCCTTACGCTAATAATCTATATTGTAGCTGGACAAGATTTAGTTCAGGTACCGAAATTCTGTTAGTAAGATCCACAGACGAGGGTATTAATTGGAGCTCACCTGTTTCTGTAAGTGATCTATCAAATGTTCAGGGTTCCTTCCCTGCTGTTGGACCAAATGGAGAATTGTACGTTACGTGGCTTGGTTTTAATAATACCAGACAAATAATGTTCGATAAATCCACCGATGGAGGAGTTACATTTGGGACTGATGTAGTTATTAGTGATGCAATCAATTCCTGGTTCCCGCACATGGCAGTTGATTTAAGTAATGGACCAAGAAAAGGATATATTTACGTAACCTGGGGTGATGAGAGAAACGGGGATGACGATGCCTTTTTAAGTTACAGTTCAGATGGAGGAGAAACCTGGTCATCTGTAATAAGAGTAAATAACGATCCGGTTGGAAACGGCAAACTACAGTACTGGCCTTCTGTCGCAGTAAGTGAATTGGGTGAAATCTCAATTATATTTTATGATACAAGAAATACAGCAAATAATAATTTTATTGAAACCTACCTTGCCAGATCAACTGATGCACTAACTTTTACAAATGAATTAATGAGCACCGAACCTTCACCCACAAGTATACCTAATAATGATGTCAGGTTTGGTGATTATATTGGTATTGATTCTTATGGTGGAGTTGTTGTCCCGATCTGGACTGATGAAAGAGCAGGCGGTTTCGATATGGATATTTATACAGCAAAAATAAATCCACTACTTCCGGTTGAACTTAAAACATTTACTGCAAGAATAGTTGATGGAAATACTATCCTGGAATGGAGTACAGCAACTGAAACAAATAATTTCGGATTTGAAATCCAGAGATCTTACAACAATGGTGAAAATGGTGGAGGCTGGTTTACGGCGGGATTTGTAGAGGGTCAGGGAACTACTACATCAATACATAATTATACATTTACAGATAAGGGATTAGGGAAAACAGTTTATTATCGGTTAAAACAAATTGATTATAACGGCGCTTATAGATATTCGGAAGTACTTAAAGTAAATTCTGTCTCCATAAAGACAATTGCACTTGAACAAAATTACCCCAATCCATTCAATCCTTCAACAAAAATTAGATACCAGGTTGCAAATGACGGCTTTGTTAATTTGAAAGTTTTTAACTCAATGGGTGAGGAAGTGGTCGCTCTGGTTAATAGCTATCAATTGGCCGGAAGTTATGAGGTAAAATTTGATGGTTCTGATTTTGCCGGTGGAGTATATTTTTACTCTTTAAGTGCTGGTTCATTTTCAGAAATGAAAAAATTTGTTTTGCTTAAGTGATTAAACAAAATAAGTGAATATAAAATAACTCTTCATTCTACCTGTTGAATATTTTTAGCTATTCTTTTTTATGTATAGTTATCTAAAGCAGTTATTAAGAAAAATAATCCCCGGAAAATTAATATTTAAATACGAACCGGTATTGAGGGGAATATTATACCTGTTTTATAAAGGAAGTAACTTTCACTGCAATATTTGCAGCAAGAAACTCAGAAAATTTATAGAAATACCAAATGGGGATAAACTCTGTCCAAATTGTGGAAGTTCTTCACGTGATAGAAGGTTATGGCAGGTTCTTGATTCAGAATTTTTAAAAATACGGACAGAAATACTTGACTTTTCTCCTTCGCGAAGTATTTACAGAAAACTTAAAAAAACACCTTTTATATCTTATACTAGCACAGATTTATCAGGTGATTTTATCTCTGAAAAAAGTTTTAATATTACAAATATTAATATTGGAAGTGAATCTTACGATTTAATAATTTGCTATCATGTTCTTGAACATATTGAAAATGATTCCCGGGCAATGAAAGAGTTATACAGGGTGTTGAGAAAAAATGGAACCTGTATTATTCAAACTCCTTTTAAAGATGGAAAAATTTATGAGAATCCTTCCTTAAAAACTGAAGAAGAAAGACTAAAATACTTTGGACAGAAAGATCACGTCCGGATTTATTCTGTAAGCGGATTAAAAGAAAGATTATCAAATTGTGGATTCGAAGTAGATGTGAGAAAATTTATAGAAGAAATTAATAATTATACCGGTTTTGTGGAAAATGAAACAATTCTTATTTGCCATAAATTATCTAATGTGTAAAAATGGAATACAATAAAATCATTCAGGAACTAACAAGAAATAAACTTGTTTTCAAAGAATTACTTACAGGATTAGGCCAAGAAGAATATTTATGGAAACAGAATCCTGATAAGTGGTGTTTGCTCGAAATCATTTGCCATCTTTACGATGAAGAACGGGAAGATTTTCGCACAAGAACAAAGCAGGTTCTTGAATCACCGGAACTTCCATTACCAAAAATTGATCCTGTAGGTTGGGTTAAAGAGAGAAATTATTTACAACAAAATTTTTCACAAAAGCTCGATGATTTTTTATCAGAACGTGAACAATCAGTTAAATGGTTGAACTCACTGGAAAATCCGAAGTGGAACAATGCCTATGATCATCCTAAATTAGGAAAGATGACTGCAAAGTTGTTTTTATCTAACTGGCTCGCCCACGATTATCTGCACATCAGGCAAATCACAAGACTCAAATTTGATTACCTGAAATATAAATCTGGCGAGGATCTTTCTTACGCAGGAAACTGGTAATACCTGATTTTAATGCTACGAACCTCTTAAAATTTATTTATCTTCCAAACAGATTTTATGACAAGGAATAATACAAAGTACCATGGAAGAGGAACCGATCTTAATCCACCAAACAGGTTCGATAAACTTTATATTGATGAGTATGATGATAGTTCAGAATTCCAAGATGAGTGGGAAGAAAATGATAGAAAAATAGACACAATATTTTATAAAGATGATTCCCGAACTGTTATTGCGAAGAATGAGAGTCCCGACATCGGTTTCGATTATTCGTTTAATCCTTACCGTGGTTGTGAACACGGATGTGTGTACTGCTATGCAAGACCGACACACGAATATTTGGGATTTTCTTCCGGAGTTGATTTCGAATCCAAAATAATGGTTAAACAAAATGCAGAAAAACTATTAAGGAAAGAATTTGAAAAGAAAAGTTATGAACCGAAATTTATTGAGTTTTCAGGTGATACCGATTGTTACCAACCGATTGAAAGAAAACTCAGGATAACCAGGAACACACTCAAAGTTTGTTTAGAATACCGGAATCCCGTCTCGATCATAACAAAAAATTCTCTTGTACTCAGAGATCTCGATATCCTCCGCGAAATGGCTGAACTCAAAATTGTTACAGTTACCTTATCAATAACAACTTTACATAAAGATCTGGCTTCAAAGATGGAGCCCAGAACTGCTATACCTGAAAGACGTTTAACAACAATAAAAGAATTAGCCAACAATCGGATTCCAGTAGGAGTAAACGTTGCACCTATAATACCGGGATTGAATGATGAGGAAATTCCGAAAATATTAAAGCAATCAGCCGTACATGGTGCAGCATATGCAGGATATACATTGCTCAGACTTCCTTACTCGATTAAAGAATTATTTATAAACTGGCTCGACCAGGAATTTCCGGATCGAAAAGAAAAAATACTAAATAAAATCAGGGAAATGCGTGGCGGTAAATTGAATGAATCGGGATTTGGAAAAAGATTTAAAGGTGAAGGTGAACAGGTTGATGCTATAAAAAATCTTTTCCGTTTGAGTTGCAAAAAGTACGGATTGAATAAACGCGAAATCAAACTTACAACTAAACATTTCAAACATAAATCGGGTGTACAGATTGAAATGTTTTAAATGTACTCCGGAATTCAGGAAATTGTATTGCAAAATCAAAGTTTCGTCGAATTAAAATGAATAATATTAAACCTTTAAAGTGGACAGAATTAATAATATTATTTGGCGTACCAACTATCTTAAATTTTGCTGCTTGCCAGATAGTTATACCTTACCTGGAATCACTGAAAGTATTTCCAATTGAAATCTCTTATTTTCTTAGTGTTGGATTACTTGTACTCGTTCCGATGTTTCTAAGTGCTATTTACTTAAGCTCTAAGGAAATTAAATCCAACAAATTAAAAGATATTTTCGTCAGGATGAGGATTAAAAAACTTTCGCCTGTCGATATTTTGTGGACTGTTGGTGGCTTCATTCTTTTATCTCTGCTCTCTTTTTTAATTGCGAAATTGATACTACCGATTTACAACATTGATGCAACACCTTTCTTCTTCAGAAATATGCCAATAACACAAAATTATACCTGGATCATTTATATCTGGCCAGTATTTTTCTTCTTCAACATTTTTGGTGAGGAATTTTTATGGAGAGGTTACATCCAGCCACGTCAGGAACTTCTTAATAAAAAATCAACCTGGTTTGTTCACGGATTTTTATGGTCCGTATGGCATTTACCTATGGGTTTTGATTTGGTTCTTTCCGCTATTCCAATTCTTTTTATTCTACCAGCTATAGTACAAATTAGGAAAAATACAACAATAGCAATTGTAATTCATACAATATTCGGTGCGTTTGGATTTTTATCTTTAGCATTTGGATTAGTGCACTAAAACTGAATTTTACCAGCTACAATAATTCATATCAGATTCTAAAAAGTATATCTTTCCATACTTTACTATCTCGTGATTGTAATTTTTATCACACATTTAGAAGCATTTCCTGAGTTAAAGCGTCTAATATTTAATGTATGATAAACTTTAAAGTTATTTCCTGTGTTTAGTGGAGTTAAATCGATACTATAATGCATTATTAAGATGGAGAGTAAAATGAATAATGATGTTTCAGACATTAACAAAATAAAAAAACTATCTGTTGAGGAATCATTTCAAAAATTTTCTTCAGGAGAAAACGGGCTTAACGATTCTAATATAAATGATCGAATTAAAGAATACGGTTACAACGAAATTTCAGAAAAAAAGGTAAATCCCCTTGTTAAATTCTTAAGTTACTTTTGGGGACCTATTCCCTGGATGATTGAGGTTGCTGCAATTTTATCAGCGATTATCAGTCATTGGGAGGACTTCTGGATCATCTTTGCACTTCTTTTATTAAATGCAACAGTTGGCTTCTGGCAGGAATATAAAGCCGATGATGCAATTAACCTACTGAAACAAAAATTAGCACTTGTTGCGCGGGTTTTTCGTAATGGAAAATGGAATGAATTACAGGCAAGAGAACTAGTTCCCGGAGACGTTGTACGAGTAAGATTAGGTGATATAGTTCCTGCCGATTTAAAGTTGTTTAAAGGCGATTATCTTTCAATTGATGAATCTGCATTAACCGGTGAATCTCTTCCTGTAGAAAAACGTGAGTCAGATGTTGCATATTCCGGTTCTGTGATACGTCAAGGTGAAATGAACGGATTAGTAGTTGCTACGGGTGTAAATACATTTTTTGGTAAAACAGCTCAACTGGTACAAGAAGCAAGAACTATCAGTCATTTTCAAAAAGCAGTAATTAAAATCGGAAATTACCTTATTGTTCTTGCTGCTTTTATGATTGCGATAATTTTTATGGTATCAGTTTTCAGGCATGAAAGCTTTTGGGATACACTTCAATTTGCGCTGGTGTTAACAATTGCAGCTATACCCGTTGCATTACCTGCAGTGTTATCAGTTACAATGGCGGTTGGCGCTTCCGTATTGGCAAAAAAGAAGGCTATTGTAAGTAAGCTTACAGCAATAGAAGAAATGGCGGGAATGGATATTTTATGCTCTGATAAAACAGGAACTATCACAAAAAATGAACTGACTCTTGCGGATGTAATCTCATTTGAAGGTTTTACATCAAACGATGTTCTTGTATTTGCTTCACTTGCTTCCAGAGAAGAAGATAAAGATCCTATCGATTCGGCAATCATTACAAAAACAAAATCCGATAAATCGCTAGAAGATAGACTGGCTTCATATCAAATAAAAGAATTTAAACCTTTTGATCCCGTTATAAAAAGAAGTGAAGTTACGGTTATTGATCAGAAAAATAAAACATTCAAAATCTCCAAGGGAGCACCCCAGGTTATACTTGCGCTTTTATCAGGAGAGAATAAAGAAAAATTAACCGATAACCTCAATAAACAGATAGATGAATTTGCTTCTAAAGGTTTCCGTGCACTAGGATCCGCAAAGACTAGTAATAATGGCGAATGGGAATATGTTGGCTTAATTCCTCTTTTCGATCCTCCTCGAGATGATTCTGCGGAAACTATTAAAACTGCAGAAGATATGGGTGTTAATGTAAAGATGATTACAGGTGATCATACTGCAATAGCAAAGCAAATAGCTCAGCAGGTAAATTTAAATAATAATATTACAGAAGCATCGGTATTCCTTAAAAAGCCGGATAAAGAAGCGAGTGCGATAGTTGAGAAAACGGATGGTTTTGCCCAGGTATTTCCGGAGCACAAATACAAAATAGTAGAACTGCTTCAGGAAAACGATCATATTGTTGGAATGACAGGCGATGGCGTAAATGACTCCCCTGCTCTCAAAAAAGCAGATGTCGGAATTGCAGTTGCTGGTGCAACCGATGCAGCAAAATCAGCCGCGGATATAGTTCTTACTTTACCCGGTCTATCCGTTATCATAGATGCCCTGAAAGAAAGCCGTAAGATTTTTCAACGAATGAATAGTTATGCTATTTACAGGATTGCAGAAACTATACGTGTTCTTCTATTTATAACTCTTGCCATAATTGTTTTTAATTTTTATCCTGTTACTGCAATAATGATCGTTTTACTCGCACTGTTTAATGATGCTCCTATAATGGCAATCGCATACGATAACGTTAAATATTCGAATGATCCTGAAAAATGGAATATGAGAGTTGTGCTGGGTATGGCTACCTTTTTAGGATTGATCGGTGTTGTTAGTTCATTTGGAATATTTTATATAGGGCAAAATGTTCTTCATTTATCGAGAGATGCTGTACAATCTTTTATATTTCTTAAGTTAGCAGTTGCGGGTCATTTAACGATATTCGTAACACGGACACGCGGACCATTCTGGTCGATAAAACCGAGCGGAACAATGTTCTGGGCAGCAGTATTAACGAAATTACTTGCAACTTTTGTTGCGGTTTACGGCTGGTTTATAACTCCAATTTCATGGAATTTGGCATTGCTGGTCTGGGGTTATGCATTGGTCGCTTTTTTCATAACAGATTTACTTAAAGTAAGAATATACAAATTATTGGATCACACAGATATAAAATTTCATAAATAAAAATTATTAAGAGGGAAAGATGGATAACACAATGTTAAATATCGAAGATGAAGAACTGAAGCAGCTTTTCGAAACTCTTGGCAGCGACGATGGATTGAAAAGAAAAAAAGCCCGGGAAACTCTGGTTGCAAAGGGCAAAGAAACTATAGACTTCCTCATTGAACTTCTTTCTCATCCAAAACATATTTATCGCTGGGAAGCAGTTAAAACGCTGGAAGAAATTGGGGATCCGGACACTATACCGATTTTTATCCAGGCACTGGAAGATGATAAAAGTGATGTAAGATGGATTGCAGCAGAAGGCCTTATAAAACTCGGTAAGAAATCTATTAAACCCCTGCTTAACGTTCTTATAGATAAATCAGATTCAGTATTTGTTTTGGAAGGTGCGCATCATATTTTCTTTGATCTTCGTGAGAAGGGATTATTGCCGGCGGGATTTCCTACACACAAATTGTTGTCTGCATTAAAAAATCCCGAATGGATAGATAGTGTAAAACCTTTGGTTTACGATATATTAAAAAACTTGAAGTAATATTTTAATACGTGGAATCTAAAAATAAAAAAATAGGTCTCTGGGAAGCTGTTGCAATGGCAGTCGGCACAATGATTGGGGCCAGCATATTTTCTATTTTCGGTGTTGGTGCAAAGATTGCGGGCAATAATTTACCGGAAGCTTTTATTCTTTCAGGCTTGTTCGCTCTTCTCGTAGCTTATTCCTACTCAAAGCTTGGAAGTAAAATTATTTCTAACGCGGGTCCTATTGCATTTATACTTGAAGGTATTGGAGATAATCTTGTAACCGGCGCATTATCAATCTTGATGTGGTTAAGCTATGTAGTTTCTATCTCTCTTTTTGCTAAAGGATTTGCCGGCTATTTTCTTCCTCTCGCTCATATAAAAATTTCTGCATTATCAATGGGTTTAACAGAAGTCGTTTTGATTACACTTTTCACTGCGATTAATTCTTTCGGTAGTAAGGCTGTCGGTAAATCGGAGTTTTATATTGTAATTGTAAAATTATCTATTCTCGGAATTTTCATTTTACTAGGATTTCTAATTATCAATCCCGGTTATATTGTACCTTCTGCCGGTTCAGCAAAATTGCAAGGCACTCTGTCTGCAGCAGTTGTATTCTTTCTTTCCTATATGGGATTCGGACTTATAACCAACGCCTCTGAAAATATGGAAAAGCCTGAAAAGAACGTTCCACGTGCAATTTTTATAAGTATTGCTGTGGTGATGTTTGTTTATGTTGCAGTGTCGTTGGTAGCAATTGGCAATCTCCCCATTCCCGATCTTATCAAAGCAGAAGAAAATGCATTGGCTGTTGCCGCAAAACCAATTCTCGGCAGCTTTGGATTTGTACTAATTTCAGTCGGTGCATTATTTTCAATTTCCTCGGCTTTAAATGCTACACTTTATGGCGGAGCTAACATTGCGTACTCGCTTGCTAAAGACGGTGAACTGCCCGATATATTTGAAAGAAAAGTCTGGTTTAAATCGCCTGAAGGATTATACATAACCGCTGCTCTCGGTTTATTCTTTGCACTCTCATTCAATATCGGTTCCATCGCTACAATTACCAGTTCTATTTATACGATCATATACATTTTTGTACTTACATCTCATTATCGACTTGCAGATAAATACGGAGGGAATAAAGGTTTTATACTCTTTAGTATAATTATTCTTCTCGTTGTTTTTATTGCCCTCTTGCACTATCAATGGCAAACACAAATCAACGCCTTCTATGGAACCTTGTTAACCTTAATCGGTGCTCTGATCGTGGAATACCTGTACCGTTTGATTAAGAAAAGAGAATTTAAGAATTAAATTTCTATCAGTTGTTGAAATTCTCAAATTAAATATTAATTAAAATAACTACAGATTAGGATTATAAAGAAAAATTTAGATGCGTAAAGCATTAAGCATTGATGAACT
>JAJDNK010000171.1 GCA_022340715.1 bacterium BMS3Abin03
GCAAAACTAATAAAAGAAAAAACTGAAATTCTAAAACTAACTTCTCCGGACAATCCGAAAATCATTCCTAATTATCAGAAAGCTATCAGCTTATATTTAGAAGGTATTTTAAATAACAAAAACACAGAAATTGATTTAAGTCGGTTTTATCAGGATATAGAAGAAATAGAAAACATTTTAAAAGATGAGATAAATACGGAAATAAGATTTAATCTTTTCAAATTCTATGATCATTCGGGAAATACCGCTAAAGCCGGGAAGGAATTAATCAAACTGAAGGAAATGAACTATCCCGATATTGAAAAAGTTGGGATTAATTTTTTTAAGAAACTCGAAAAATTAAGCAAAGAGGATTTATAAAAAGGAAATTTCTCAAAAGCAGATGTAATCAAGCGAATAAAAGATTTTACCCTAAAAGCAATCTAATGTTTTAAATAAACAATTTGATAATTATAAAGGGAAAGGGGAAATATCATGTTAGAGTTACCTGAAGCTGCTGTGTTAGCAAATCAGTTGAATAAAAAAATAAGGGGGAGAAAAATTATAAAGGTAATTGCCGGTCACTCGCCTCACAAATTTGCATGGTATCATGGTAATCCTAAAAATTACAACACATTATTAAAAGGGAAAAAGATTAACGGCGCAGCCAGTGCGGGAGGTATGGTTGAAATTAGCGTTGATCATACTTTAATTGTTTTAAGCGATGGCGTGGGCTTAAGATACCATAGTGATAACAGAGAGCTTCCCAAAAAACATCAACTACTGATTGAACTTGATGATTCTTCCTTTCTCTCAGCTTCAGTTCAAATGTATGGAGGAATTCTATGTTTCAAAGAAGGTAAATGTCAGAATAAATATTACTTAAATGCAAAGGAAAAACCATCACCAATGTCTAAAAAATTTAATGAAAAGTATTTCAATAAAATTATATCTGCAGAGGGATTACAAAATAAGAGTGTAAAATTTCTGCTGGCTACAGAGCAAAGGATTCCGGGATTGGGTAATGGTGTTCTGCAGGATATCCTCTTTTACGCAAAAGTTCATCCAAAACGAAAAGTTGAAACTTTATCCAATACAGAAAAGGATAAATTATATAATTCTATCAAATCTGTTTTTATGGAAATGATTGAAAAAGGCGGAAGAGATACTGAAAAGGATTTATTCGGGAATATTGGGGGTTATATTACGAAACTAAGTAAGAACACTGTAGGAAAACCTTGTAGTAATTGTGGTTCAAAAATCAAAAAAGAAAATTACATGGGTGGAAGCATTTATTTTTGCAGCAAGTGCCAGAAATTAAATTAGATACAATTATTAGCTAACATATATAAGCTGAATTATTATCAGTAAATAACACAAAAAGAATTTTTTTAAATAATAACCGGATTAATTTATAACTAAATGGATACTATTACATTAACTGTATTAAAAATTATTTTTCTTCTGGGATTTACTCTGCATAACTTAGAAGAAGCCATCTGGTTACCTGAATGGACAAAGTATGCTAAGAACTATCATCAACAGGTTACAAGAAATCAATTCGTATTTGCTGTAATAATAATCACAATAATTGGTTATATAATTACAGTATTAGATATTGTTTACGCTAACATCGGGGATTTCATCAATTACATCTATCTTGGCTTTATCGGTATGATGGCTGTCAATACAATATTCCCCCATTTGATTTCCACAATAGCTCTTAAGAAATATACGCCCGGGCTGATCACGGCTTTACTTCTGAATCTACCTATTTCACTATTAATTATTACTCATTATATACAAAGTGGAATAAATATTTTTTATCTGATAATATCTGTTGTGGTTGTGAGCATTATAATTTTAATTTCACTAAAACCATTATTCAAACTAGGAGAGAAACTTATTATATATTGATATAAATGAGAATCCCCAGAATTGAACAGATTTCAAGAGTGATTTCCATCTTGATTTATGCTTTAACATAAAACTCTGATCCTTCCTTAAAATTATATTATTTTCATCCCGAATGGTTATAAACAGCATAATTGCAATGCGAAAAGAATGATTTACCTAATAATATATAAGTACTTAAGTGATTTATTTCAACAATCATTCTGAAGCGATACAAATGTCGCTACTCGAAAAACCAATAATTTCACTCTATTCATCATTTTTCCCTCTATAAAACCATATTTATACTAAAAATCCTCACTAATACTATTTTGCTCAAAAAATCCAAAATTATGCGGAAATTGTCCTAACACAACTAAATTTTAAAATAGTATCTTAACTATCGTTAATCCTTAACAAATAGTGACTATTATGGACTATGAAATCTTCAAAATACGATTTTTCTTGACTTTTAACCGATATTTGCATATTGTTAACCTCATTCCAAAAACAAATTATATTTCTTAACTATTGATAATCGTAAATCATTTAGTGTGATGATATACGACTAAATAAGTCTGGTTCTTGAACAAAGTCATTATCTGGAATCAATTGAATAATCAAAAGAGAAATTCTGAATTATTAAAAATAAACTTATGGAGTAAATGCTATGCTGAAAATTAAATCACTTCTTCTTCTCTGTTTGATCACAGGAGGATTTCTTTTCTCTTCCGTTGCTCAGGATAGATCTCTGGAAATCAAAAAACTTTCTAAAGGTGCAGATGTCATTCTCACCGGAAAAGTAACAAAACAGAATTCCAGCTGGAATGAAAATAAAACAAGAATTTTTACAAGAGCTACTTTGCAGGTTGACGAATACCTTAAAGGTAACGATAATGGTAATTCTGTTGAAGTAATTTATCCGGGTGGAGAAGTTGGCGAGGTTGGTGAATTGTATACACACATGCCACGATTTGCCAATGATGAAGAAGTATTAGTCTTTCTTAAAAAGGACGAAAAGAGTAAAGGATATAAGGTATTTGATGGTGAAGATGGAAAGATATCGGTCATTAAGGACGTAAAGACAGGTGAAAAAATTACCAATTCGAATTTGAAGATCAGTTCTCTCAAAAGAGAAATTAAAAATTACCTGAACGAGAAATAATTAATTACTCTGGTAAGTTCCTTACAAAGCGGACCATCCAGTTTTTTGAGTTTATCATCAGAGGGCACAATGAAAAATTTTATAAATAAGAATTTTTATTCAACACTAATTATAATACTGCTGAGTTCAATTCTTAATGTATTTGCACAGGGTTCCAATAATAATTGCTTCGTATTTAATGGTACTACAAGTGAATTATCCCTGCTTGATAATGAGGCAGCTAATGTTGATGCATATGGCTATTTCAACAAAATTAATTCCACTAATAATTCGATAACTGTTCAAGCCTGGATTTATTTAATCAGTGATAACGCCGGCGTTAAGATGCCGATTATTTATAGAACTGTTTATAATCAAGATGGCTCATTAGGTACGTCCTTTTCACTATACGTTGAAAACAACAGAGGTTATTTTACAGTTGGTAACAGCGCTCCTGTAAGCACACCTGAATTTCCTGCATTTCAATGGATTCAATTAACAGGAATATATGATGGAACCAACCTTAAGATTTATTATGGTAAAAATTTATCGGAAAGTTTAGAAACTTCACCGGGTAGTCCTTATACAAACGGTAATGGTTTGTATGTTGGTAAATCAGATGAAGGAGTATTTAAAGGATTAATCGATGAAATAAGAATATTTAATATTCCTTTGGATGAAAATAATATAAATGGTTCCGGTGGCAATGGTAATCCGGCAGAAAAATTTCCCTCATCTATTTCTGAATATTCAGTGGGACAATGGTCTTTTACAGAAATAGTTAATGGTTTACTATATGATCAATCCACGTACGAAAATAATTTGCACGTAACCGGGATAAACCAAATATATCCAAGCAAGAATTTACCTTTCTTTGTAGTAACTTCAACAGCTGATGATCCTGATGCAACAATTGGTGACGGAAGTGCTGTTTCACTAAATGGTAATGTTACATTACGATCCGCCATACAGGAAACAAATGCCTTAGGCGGAACTCAAACGATTTATTTTTACATTCCTGGTAACGAACCTTATAATATAGTACCTGGTTCAGCATTACCCACTATTACCGACCCTGTTTTTCTCGATGGAACAACGCAGCACGGTTATACTGGTACACCGATTGTCGAAACTTCAGGTTCATTTGGTGGAATAACAATTTCAGGCGGCGCATCTACGGTAAATGCTTTAAAAATTAATAACTCTTCTGGGTATAGCCTTACGCTTGCCACTAGTGGTGAGAATAACGTTTCAGAAAATCAAATAGGTGGAATATTAATTTCTTCGTCCGGTAATAGTATCAATAACAATACGATAAGTAATTCAGTAGTTGATGGAATCCATATTACTTTGGGAGCAACAGATAATTTAATTGGAAGCTTAGCCTCAAATAATATTACAGCTAATACCGGAAATGGTGTTTTAATTGAAGGCGCAAATGGCAATACAATCGCCAATAACAATATTAGTGCTAACTCTTCTAATGGAATTTCCATTTCCAGTAGTTCCAATACTAATAATATTAATAGTAACAATGTAAATGGGAATACTGGCTTTGGGATCTCATTTAACTCCAGCAGCGGAAATGTATTAACAGGAAATACAGTTACATCAAATAATGCCGGTGGAATATTAATAGTAAATAGTTCAGAAACGCTAAATGGAAATACAATAACCAGTAATTCTGTTACCGGTATTTTGGTCAATTCTGATGGGATTACACTTTCGGGAAATACGATTTCAAATAACTCAGGTTATGGTGTCAGTATAACCGGAGACAATAATAATCTCTCAGAAAATGTTATTTCCAGTAACACAAATATTGGTGTTAGTATTGACGGTAATGGAAACAACCTGGATCAAAATGAAATCTACAAGAATACAGGCAATGGTGTCTCTGTTAACTCAGGCAATTTTAATTCGATCTTTGATCATAACTATATCTATGATAATACGGAACCGCAAATTGATTTGAATGAAAACAACACAGCAAATAGTGGAATACATACACCTTCGCTTAGAGTATTCTATTATTCAACTTCAAATTCAACATCAATAGTAATTGGCGACTTAGTAGGTTCTGATCTAACTCAATACAAAATCGAATTTTTCAAGGATGGTGGTAAAGAGTATGTTGGTTTAGCTGATTCGATACAACCTAATTCGGATGGTGAAGCTAACATTGACAATGAATGGGATATAGCTAACTTAGTCTCTGCAGGTGACCAAATAATTGCAACTGCAACGGATACAGAAGGTAACACTTCGGAATTTTCTGTTTTTGTAACAGTTAGAGAAGATGTTGGCGTTCATTTTAAGGTTAACACAACATTCAGCGGTATCCCTCTTCACTGGCCGGATGGTAAAGCAAAGTATACAATATCTCCATCTATTCAGAGTACGGTTGATAAACCAGATTACACAGCACAAATAGAACAAGGCTTCGCAAACTGGAGTGAAGCACCTTCTCCAACATATAGTTTACTTGATTACCAGAGAGCCAATCTCTCCTCTACATCAAACCAGTGGGGTGGAGATCCTGATGGACTTAATAATGTTGTCTGGCTTTCTTCAGCAGAATGGCAGAATAAAGGCTTACCAAAACAAGCTGCTGCTATCACAAGAGTTAGATATAACTCGATAACGGGTGAACTTTTTGATGTGGATATTGCTTTCAACTCGGTTCCTACTTCCACAAGTGGTAATGAATATTCCTGGGAGATTTCAGCTGAACCAGAACGCTCCCCTGTTCCTCCCGTTGATGCAGCCACCCGTGTTCTTGATGTTCAAAACGTTGCTACTCATGAGATAGGACACTTTTCCGGATTAGCAGATATTTACGAACCAGGTGATCCGGGTTATGATTTTAGTACAATGGGTGTAAACAACTCAGAACAGACTATGTATGGTCGGGTTGGAAATGAAACCACAAAACGAAGTTTATTTGATTATCACCAATCTTATAAGCATGATCATTCAGCTAGTAGTTGGACAAATACAGAAATTAACGATCCTGAATGGGATGGTACTAAGCATGGAGATGTTGCTGGAATTGAATATATCTATTCTCATCTTGAAGATGTTTACTATGATATTGCTCTAGTAATTGATGGATCTAATAACTTTAGTTCTGCCGATGTATTTGATGGTTTTGATTATACAAAAAATGGAGCTCTAAGCTTAATTTCAAGATTAAGATCAAAGGATAAGTTAGCAGTAGTAAATACCTCTGATCTTAGCCAATCTGATCAGTTGATTTCCTTTGATGAGTATTCCAATATATCCGATCTGGCAAGTGCTGTACAAAACCTTGCTCCAAATAATACTGGAAATCTTGCTGAGAGAATTAATACTGCATACTCATTATTCTCCTCTTCCGAAAATAAGAAAGTTATTATACTTTTCAGTGCCGGAGAGATTAATCCGGTTGAACTGATTACTACAAATAACAATATCTTAAATAATTCTGATGTTAAGATTTACACTTTTGGTTACAAAGATTTCCCTGAAGGAGAAGACCTGACAGGTTGGATAGCTAATCAAACAAACGGACAATTTTCCGAAATAGAGAATTCATCGGAAATACCGACGGTGGTTGGAACAATCTGGCTTAACCTTCTTGGTTTTCAAGTATCTTATATTTCTGAGGCAATCAATAGTGAAATACTTTCGGGTGCTCTTAACTGGGAAAACGCACTTAACTGGGAGAATGCACTTCAATGGGAGAATGCTTTATCCTGGGAAAACGCACTCAATTGGGAAAATGCTCTTAACTGGGAAAATGCTCTCAACTGGGAAAATGCACTCCAATGGGAGAATGCACTTAACTGGGAGAATGCTCTCAACTGGGAAATGGGTCTTGTTTCGCAAAGTAATCCAATTGAAATGGCAACCTCCTGGCAGGGCAGTGCATATAGTGTCATACCTATCCCACCATTTGATCAATATGGAAATAAAATCCATATAACCGGTCAAGCTGACCTGGAGCAATATGGTATAACAGAAAGCAATCACCAGGGATACGACGTAGAATTCACAGATTTATATAATGCGGATGGAATACCATACAGGAGTGTAAAAATAAATAATCCTATTAATGGTCCATGGAAGTTTGTGCTTTACCAGGATGTAGCTCCGGATGCACCTGAAGATATTAGAGTTCACATAGCAAATAACTCGGATATGATTTTAGAAGTCAATTCTGATAAAGAACGTTACTATCTGAAGGATGATCAAGGTAATCCGCAGGAAGTATGGGTAGAATTAACAGCAAAATTATATCAGGGCGGTGATAATGCTCAGAAACTGACAGGTGAACACAACAAAGCAGTTGCTGATCCCGTTACCGGAGCTCTTGTCGCTGTTAAAGTTATAACCCCTGGTGAAGGAGTAACAGTCCAGGAATTACAGGAAGATCCAAACACACCAGGAACTTATGTGAAAAGATTTAAAGCTTTAAGATCCGGGACTTACGATTTTGAATTTATTGCTTCTGACAGAGATAGTCATCAGGAAAATGGTGTAACACTTAATAATTCAGTATTTGCTGTTACTGCGAAACATTCAATCTTTGTATCACCTTCAGAGGAAGTAAAGAATTGGACAGCATATGACCATATAGTAGCACTTGAAGATGGACTTCTTGCTATTCAGTGTTCAGGTAAGGATTGTAATCTGGATAGAAAAACAAAAAGTGCAATCGATAAATCTTTAGCTTTCTTTGATGATAAAGCTAAAAATGGAAACATTTATACATTTTTCTACGATTATCCCAGTACGAGTGAGAATTTCAATGGAAATAAGTTGATCACAACTGATAAAAGCGGTATTTACTTCTTTGACGATATCACATCAATTGCTAATTACTTAACAGATATTGTTGGCGATCCTTCAATTTCTATTGATGTTAAGGAAGATTTAATCTGGCACATTAAAGAAGCAGCATTCAAGATTGCCAATTATGCAATGAAGGAAGCAACGGAGGAAGGAGCTTGTCAGGTATCGAATTGTGATGAATTGGAGAAGAACGCTTTGGCGGAATTAGGTAAAGGTCTTCGCGGTTATGAGGATGATTTATTCGTGAATTCTGTCAACCATTATACGAATGCCTGGAAAATTGCACAAAATATGTTAGGCAATGATTATAAGAAAATAGCTACTTCAACCAGGACAGAAATACCGGATAAATATATGATTACACAAAATTATCCAAATCCGTTTAATCCAACTACTCAAATAAAATTTGGATTACCTGAAGCTAATCAGGTTAAGTTACAAATCTTTGATATACTTGGTAATTTAGTAACTACTCTTGTAGATGGACCAATGGAAGCCGGATATCACAACGTCAATTGGAATGCCAGTGGATATGCCAGCGGTGTTTATTTTTACAGGATTACCAGTGGTAATTTTATTAAGACAATGAAACTTTTGCTACTCAAATAAGCAATGAATAAACCCGGCTAAAAGCCGGGTTTTTATTTAACTTAAAATATTTTTTAGTAGATTTAGTTGATGTTAGCCTTATAAAAAATAATC